>JAQUGU010000011.1 GCA_028683995.1 Syntrophomonadaceae bacterium
TATGTTGCGAATTTTGGAATATACTTTTGGCAAAAAAGTTCTATATCCCACCTTTTATCTCTTATAACACTTCTTAACTTTGACAGGTCCCATTAATTTAGGTTAAAAAAGAACAAACCCGCCATTTTTTAAACTACACAAATACTAAGAAAGAAGTGATTCTATGAAGAAACTTTTTAGCATTGTACTGACACTAATTATAGCTATTACACCTATAATGGTAAACACCACAACAGCTGATGGCAAAGATTACTACCGCAGCTTTTCTAAACTGGACAACCACCAGACCCGGGGTAAAGACTACGACATAAACAAGTATGATGGCCGCTCTAATACTGCGGTTATTGCCATACATGCTGGTAAAATTGAGTTTCAAACGGGGGAGCTGGCAGCAACAATTGCCAATTGGACTGGGAGTGACCTGTATACCTTCGAGGGAATAAAGGACAAGAACAACAGTATATTACATGTTACATCTACCCATTTTAACGAGCCCGTGGCCCGCAGTTTAGTTGCTCAATCGAATATAACCTTGTCCATTCATGGTTGTAAAGGAAAACGGGCAGTTACATATATCGGCGGTCAAGATACGGTTCTGGGAAAAGAAATAAAAGCTAGCCTTAAAGATGCTGGTTTTAAGGTAGTTAATCCCCCCAAACGTTTAGACGGAAAAAACCCTAAAAATATATGCAATAAAAACGCCAGTGGTAAAGGAGTTCAATTAGAGTTAACCGTACCACTTAGAGAGCAATTTGGGTCCGACTCCGGACCAACCGATACATTCTATCGCTATGCTGCCGCAGTAAGTAAAGTATTGCATTAAATAAATAGTCATGGATTATTAATATATGCTAAAACTGCTTTCCCAACAAAGATTTTAGGCCGCTGATAATAAGGTTAGACGAATAACTCATCGTAATTTAAAACTCCTTACTAGTTCATAGTAAAGGAACTTACCAAGCGATAGAATAAGGTAATACTATTGCGAGTTGGTTAAAATGGAACCTAAACCAGCCTTCCCTCCGATAAGCAAGGGAAGGCCTTTTTATTGCATATGAATATCTAAAAATCATGAGACCCGGGTGGGGATTCTAACGGCATTTACAATGGTATTTTATGCTATTATTTAACTACCAGGTTAATGAATCAGAAAGAACTACATGAAAATAGTATAGGGATGAAGGTATGAGATGTGCAGTTTCAATATGTTCCATACATTTGGCCGCTGATTACTTCCGCATTTATCTCACTTACTCTGGGTATATATGCTCTGGTTCGCCGACGCAATGCGAAAGGCGCGGTTAGTTTTATACTCTCCATGCTGGTGGTAACAATATGGTCTGCCGCCAATGCGCTGGAAATATCAGGCAGTGATTTGTCTACCAAGCTCTTCTGGGCAAATATGCAGTATTTCGCCTATTGCTATTCTCCGGTAACCCTGCTGGCATTATGTATGCAGTTTACCGGCTATGATAAGTGGGTCAAAAACAAAAAGGTTTTATGGTTAGCTCTCCTGCCTACTATCATTATCATGCTGGTGTGGACTGATGGATATCATGGTTTAATCAGGTATGACATCCACCTGGATTACAGTGGGGTATTTCCGATCATTGCTAAAAAATACGGTCCGGGGTTTTTTCTTCATGCTATGTACTCCTATCTTTTAAATATAAGCGCTGCAGTTCTGCTGATAAGAGGAGTTTTTTTAAAAAATACCGTTTATCGGAAACAGGCAGTTGCTTTGTTGGCCGGGTTGAGCCTGATTATCATACCTAATATCCTGTATGTTTCGGGTCTGGGTCCGGTGCAAAGATTTGATATTACACCATTATTCTTTGGCCCAGCGGGGCTTATTATTGCCTGGGGTATTTTCCGTTTCAAGCTCTTTGATCTGGTCCCTTTAGCACGGGACACAGTTATTGAGATCATGGATGCCGGAGTTATGGTGCTTGATCTGCAAAACCGGGTACTGGATATTAATCCCGCCTTTGAAAAAATTATCGGTCTTAGGGCTGCAGGAATTGCCAGCACCGGGGTGGAAGAAGTCTGTGCTAACATACCGGCCCTGGCTCAGGCCTGTATAGACAGGAACATTACCCAAACTGAGTTTTCTATAGGCAGCAAAGAATACTTAAGAGTCTATGAGCTATTGCTTTCTCCGCTTGTCGACAGCAGAGGCATGCACATTGGCAGGCTGGTAATAAGCTATGAAATAACGGAAAAAAAGCTGGCCCAGCAGGAGTACATGAAACAGCAGTGGAGACTTGCGGTCATTGAAGAGCGGCAACGGATGGCCCGGGATATGCACGATAATCTGGGGCAAGTACTGGGCTTTATTAATCTGCAGGCACAGGGCATTAAGCAGGAGCTTGCCAATGCGGGTGTAGGGATTACATCCCAGAAGCTTGATAAACTGGTAGATGTCACCCAATCAGCTCATAATGAGATAAGGGAATATATCCGTAATGGCAGGAGTCTGGCAGCGATGGAAAAAGATTTTATCTCTGCCCTGAACCGGGAAATATTAACTTTTGAGGAACAGACCGAATTGAAAGTGAAACTGGATATCCCTATGGGATTTACCGGGGAAGAACTAGAGCCCAATATACGGGTCAATATGCTCAATATTGTCAAAGAAGCATTGAACAATATCACCAAACATGCTGAAGCTCTTAATGTAAAAATATTATTTTCACTTGAACAGGAACAGTTGTGCGCTACCATAGAGGATGATGGAAAGGGCTTCGATATTATTCCGTATAATAGAAATACCAGAGACAAGTTTGGATTAAACATAATGCGGGAGCGTGCAGCGGCAATAGGAGCTCAAATCGATATTGAATCAGTGGCAGGCCAAGGGAGCCGGATTGCTCTCCGGGTACCCCTTAAGAAGGGAGCAAAAAATACCGATGAAATTAATGCTGGTGGATGACCATCCGTTATTCCTGGAAGGCCTGCAATACCTGCTTGAAACCTATGGTATAGAGGTTGTAGGTGTAGCCCAGGATGGCAGGGAAGCACTTGCCCAGGCCCGGGTATTGAAGCCGGATATCATTTTAATGGATATAAAGATGCCTGGGTGTAGCGGAATAGATGCATTAAAATTAATTAAGGCAGAAATGCCGGACATCAAGATTATCATGCTCTCCACATCGGATGAGGACGATGACCTTTTCGATGCCGTCAAATATGGTGCATCAGGTTATCTCTTGAAAAATACCAATGCCAAGGACCTGGTAGATATGTTGTCTGATCTTGAAAAGGGTGAAGTGCCGCTTTCCCCTGGCCTGGCTGCCAGGCTTTTTAGCGAATATAGACGTAGCACATCACATGAATCAAGACCCTCGCAGCATATGGTAGAGGACGCCAAAGAAGGAAAGCTAACGGATCGGCAGTTGGAGGTTCTGGAGCTGGTAGCCCAGGGAAGTACTTATAAAGAGGTCGGGGGGGCTCTGGGACTCACTGAAAGGACGGTAAAGTATCATATGGGGAGAATAATAGAGCTATTGCACCTGGAAAACCGGACCCAGGTGGTTGCCTATGCAGCCCGGATAGGACTGGTTGAGAATACGCCAAACAGTGAGTAAAGGCTGGCTATCCTTGTCCATAGGAGATGTTATCTAATCGCCTGGCGTTACCTGGTTATCAAAAAAAAGTACAGTCTCTCTTTTAAGGAGACTGTACTTTTTTTGTTTGCCTGACTGTACTTTATGACATTGTAAGGAAAAAGTAATAGACCCTACAATGGATTATCGGTCGAATTTCAATGATCCAATTTTCATAACTTGAATGTTGATTTGCATGTTTTCGAAAAAGAGATTCTAGGGAGGAGGGATTATTAAAGGATGGTTATGCTAACTGAAGCAGAGGAAACAACATTGATTGCGCAGGCCAATGATGATGATAGTACATTTACTGAGCTTTACAACGATTACTTTCTTCAAGTGCATAACTATGTACATTATCGGGTAGTTGATTTCCATGCTGCCGATGATTTAGTCAGTCAGATATTTGAAAAGCTTTTCGCCAAGCTGCAGTATTACCAACCGGAAAAAGCAGTATTTTCAACCTGGCTTTTTAGTATTGCCCGCAACACCATAACCGATTATTATCGCAGCCAGAAGCGAAGGCAGGTTGTTTCTCTCGATATAAGTGCTGAACTCATAGATTCGGAGCCAGATCCTATTGATGTAGTTATCTTTAATGAAACCCAACAACACCTGCAAAAAGCTTTAGCCTCTTTAAGCCAACGCGAGCGTGATATTATCGCTTTGAAGTTCTGGAGCGGCTGCTCCAACAAAGAGATTGCCGGAATAATCGGTATTAGTGAAAGCAATAGCCGGGTTATTTTATTTCGGGCTATGCGTCGCTTACGCATAATCCTGGAACGTCAGGGGTTGAATATTTGTGGCTGAAAAGACCAAAGCAGATATTTATATGACCTATCTCGATCAAATTTTAGCCGGGGAAAATGACATTGGACCGGTTGAAGATGAAGAGATTGCAAAACTTCTTCTGCTGGCCAAGGCCATGATTGCTGCTAATTTAAACGTCAACATAAAAAAGAAGGAAGGCTTGAAAAATCAGCTGCTGGCTCATCTAAGCCAAAAGAATGAATCGGGTTTATCGGTGTTAAGAAATGATGAATTAGATGAAGAAAACCTGAACTATGTTGTTGCTGCGGGAGAAGCCGGGGAGCGAAAGGATATCTGCCCTCACTGCGGTTCGATAAAAATAATGGCAAGAAAATGTCCTTCTTGCCATCATTAGGAAAAACAATGCAAAAAAATTACTGAAGCACATGTAACACATTGAGAGTATAAGCGTATTAACGCTTGAAAGTGTACATAAAGTATACGAAATAAAAAAGAGGAGGTGATTATAATATGAGTATTGAATCAGCAAAGGCATTTGTGGAAAAAATAAAAAGCGATGAGGAATTTGCCAAGAAAGTACAGGGGTGTAAAGATAAAGAAGAACGTATAGCTTTTGCAAAACAAGCTGGATTTGATTTTACCGCCGAAGAAATTAAGGAAGTAAGCAGCAAACTCAGTGACGATGAATTAGATGCAGTTGCAGGAGGTTCGCTAATGTGTCATCTTATTGCTATATAAGTGTATGAAATGCGTAAACGTAAAAAAGGGGCTGCCCCGAAAAGCTCTGACTAATAACCTGCAAATTGCACTCCAAAAATCTCGCCTGTCCGAAAGGACGGGCTTCTTTATTTATTGTAACTTTGCATAATAAATAAGCCGAGCATTTGCAGAATGAAAGAGTAATATTGCCACTAAAAGAAAGACCTGCATCCTAAAAATCAAGAAGACATGGCTTGGGGGGGAATATCTGGTTTTCTAGCAGGAAGGCATGATCCACAGGATCCAGCCTGCCAATTATACTGGCTGCCAATTCCAGTTCACGACATCGCAAATGGCATATTTCCTCAGATGGCGTAGTAAATGAACCGCATGAACCAACATTGTCATGCTTGCATCCGCCGGCACAATAATATTTGGCAAAGCAAGCAGCACATTTTTCATTGCTGGTAGTAGGACTTATTAGATATTTTCCCCGGTTCAGTTCATGCTCGAAGATACTTCCAATTTTATAGTTGTCCATGCCTACAAAACGGTGACATAAATAGACATCTCCTGCAGCAGAGACACCTACCATCCCCAGACCGGCACTGCAGGCATGGTATATTCTGCTATTTTGCAACAAGGCTGTTATCCCATTAAATAGATCACTCTTATCCTTGAGTGTTTCCAAGGCCTGACGGTCTCTGCTTTGAGTGAGATGTATCCATGTTTCTGCCTCTTGTTCCAGTACATTGAGAAGGCCGGAGATATCTCGCTTCGATTTTATTTTATCAGAATCTCTGTTAAACAGGGATGGCGAAGCCTGTCTAAGCGATATTTTCTTAAAACCGATTTCTATCAAAGCGTCTTTTACCAGTTGGGGGTCGGTATTGCCAACGGTTACAGCATGACCTAAGGTATCGGGCATAACTTCCAGCAGTTTTTTAATTTTTGGCACTATAGAATCATATGAACCTTTACCATTGGCATAAGGCCGCTGTGCATCATGTACCGCCCGGGGACCGTCAATGCTAATCCCGATATCAAATTGGTGTTTTTTTATAAAAGCGATTTTTTCATCATCCAAGAGAGTACCATTGGTGGTAGCACTGAAACCAACTTCCTTGCCCATCTCCCGGACTTTTTTTTCGGCATATTCCACAACTGCTTTCATCAGGGGAAAGTTTAAAAAAGGTTCCCCCCCAAAAAAGCCCAGATGTATTTTTTTCATTTTTCCAGATTGTTCAATTAACCAATCCACAGCCTGAAAAGCGGTCTTTTCCTCCATGCTGCCACCTGTGCCGTATTCTCCCCCGTCTCCATAGCAGTAAACGCACTTTAAATTGCAGGACTGGGTCAGTAAAAGCGCCATATTTACTATAGAATAAGGGCCTTTTTTCACTAGCCTTTGGCTATTCTGCCAGCCCTCAGAAACTAACCCAAGTTTTTTGAGGTTTTCCTCAATGTCCGATGGCAATAACGTTTCTTGATCAGAGGCCATCATTGCCAGGGCTTCGGAAGTTCTTGCATCAACAGTGCCGGTGCTCATTTTTTCAATATTAATCACATAATGCTGACCCTGATGATGAAACAGGTGAAAGGGCATAATATTATTTTTATTCATGCTAATTCCTCTTTTCTTCAACTATTTATTTAATACGTTAAAGTAGAGGGATCATTACAAAAAAGATGTAACACTTTCTGCTATGCATCGTATTAACCTGTAAATTGGTGAATTTTTTTAAATTAAAACGAGTAATACTTTTTTCAGTATTATCGTATAAATCCTGAAACTATAAGCAGAGGACAAGGGTAAGCGGACTAAATCTAGCAATATCAAAAAAATATCTAAATTTACGGTGGTTGTAAATAATCCCCTCTATCTTAATTAGGAGATGAATGATGACAAAATCTTTTAAAGTTCTATTGCTTCTATCGCTATTCCTATTCATCCTGCCGGGTTGTTCCCATCAGGATAAGAATCAAGATATTGTAATAGGGGTGGCCTGGCCATTCGAATCAAACAACAGTTTGTTCCGCGAAGGAGTACGACTTGCGGTTATGCAAATCAACGCCGGCGGGGGAGTGAATGGACACAAGATTCGACTTATCGAAAAGGACGACCAGGCTTCCGTGTCTGATGGAATGACGATTGCCCAATCTTTTGCCGATAACAATGAGATAGTAGCGGTAATCGGCCACAGGAATTCCTTCATATCGATTCCTGCTTCGAGAGTGTATCAAGAAGCGGGGTTGCTCATGATCTCACCGGCCTCAACCTCACCCGAACTTACTAAAAATGGCTATAAAAATGTTTTTCGCAGTATTCCCAGTGATGATAAAATTGTTGCCCAATTGGTCAGTTATGCAGCCAGGCAGGGCCATCGGCAAATGGTAATTTTTTATGCCGAAGACAGCTATGGCATGGATCTGGCCAATTCTTTTGAAGACCATGCCATCGAAAATGGGATTACGATTGTTGACCGGATTTCCTATTATGGAGGCTTGAAAGAACTGAACCGGCTTAAGCAAAAATGGCTGGCTCTTGGTTTTGACGGCGTATTTGTCGCTGATAGCTTGCCCGAGGGAGCGGAATTTATAGCTGATGCAAGGCGGGTAGGTATATCCGTGCCTTTCATGGGCGGCAATGCCATGGATTCACCTGCACTTTATGAGATTGCCGGCCAATCAGCGCTGGGCACGGTAATCGGAACGGTTTTTAATCCCCATGACCCGCGTGACGAAACCCAGCGATTTGTTAAAGCGTTCCGGGAGCAATACAAGACGATGCCAGGTTCCTATGCCGCGCAGGGATATGACGCGGTCAATCTCCTGGCTGCCGCCATTGAGAAATCAGGCTCCACAGATTCTGCGGCCATCGCCAAAGAACTGCATCGTTTAAAAAATTGGCCAGGCGTTACCGGATTCCATGGTTTTGATAATAATGGTAATGATATGGCTGCCAAAGCGGTCATGAAGATCCAGCGCGAAAATGAATTTGAGTACATGAAATAATTTTAATCCATGATTAGCCAGCAGCGGGTGTGATTACTGATTGGCTTGCGCATCATTTTGAAGGGAGAAACAGCAGATGAAAAATGAATTGTTTCGTAAGGTATCTCTGGACAGGCTATCATCTCCAGAGCAGCTTGACCAGATGATTGCGGTTACGACACCCAAGGCCTGGCTGGCGTTAATTGGGATCGCTATTATTCTAATCACTGCGATCATCTGGAGCATCTTTGGGACAATTCCTACTAATATTGACGGTCAAGGAATCCTGATTAATAGCTATGGAATTCAAAATATTATTCACACCCGATCAGGTCAAGTTACCGACATCAGGGTGGCGGCAGGCGATTATGTTAAAAGAGGCGAAGTTGTTGTCCGTATTGATCAACCCCAGCTGGTCAGCACGATTAATGATTACCAAGCGCAATTGGCCGAGTTGGAAAAACTGAATCGTGAACCGGTGAACCGAAAGTCAAATACCAACACCACCAAAATAGCTGAATTAAAGGTAAAAATAGCCAAAGCCCAGGATCAACTGGAACGTGACTCATCGGTTATTTCGCTGGTAGACGGCCGAGTGCTGGAGGTTCAGGTTAAAAAAGGCGATCTAATCAGCCCGGGTATGAGCTTGATGAGTGTTGAACGCGAAGGTAAAACGGTAAATTTAGGGATCATCATGTATGTCAAGGCTGAAGAAGGGAAAAACATTTTCCCGGGCATGGAGGTGCAGATTTCACCATCAACCGTTCAGAAGGAAGTACACGGCCTTATGTTGGGCCGGGTCGTCAGGGTATCAGAGTTTCCCTCGACAACCCAGGGGATGTTGTCAACTATGGGCAGTAAGGAACTGGTAAGCAAATTGGAACAGGGTGCATCTCTGGAGGTTAGAATCGACATAGTCCCGGATGCTTCTACTCTAAGCGGATATAAATGGTCTTCAGGCCAGGGGCCCCCGTTTAAGATTGGGAGCGGTACTTTTTGCACCGCTTCCATAACCATTAACAAGCAAAAACCAATTGGCATGATCATACCCATGGCTAAAAAGACCCTGGCCTTTTAAACGAGTGATGATGCCCGGATAAAGTATATCTCTTCAATATGCGGTTAAATAGGGGTGAATGGACTGGTGAAAAGCAAAACGGTCAAGCGGGTGAAAGTTCCCACCGTCCTCCAGATGGAAGCACTGGAGTGCGGTGCAGCATCTCTGGCAATGGTTCTGGCCTACTGGGGGAAATTTGTGCCTTTGGAGATATTGCGAATGGACTGCGGGGTTTCCCGTGACGGCAGCAAAGCCAGTAATATACTTAAAGCAGCCAGAAGCTATGGACTTGAAGCCAGGGGCTTTCGCAAAGAACCACAAGAATTAAGAGAAATGCAGTTTCCGGTGATTATCCACTGGAACTTTAATCATTTTTTGGTTCTGGAGGGTTTTCGGGATGACAATATCTATTTGAATGACCCTACCAGCGGACCCAGAGTCGTTTCAGAAGAAGAATTTGACGAAGCTTATACCGGAATTGTATTGACCTTTAGTCCCGAACCGGATTTTGCCAAAGGGGGAAAAAAACCGAATCTCCTGAAATCATTGCAACTACGGGTCAAGGGTTCGGAAACTGCTCTGACCTATATTGTTCTGGTGGGACTGGCCCTGGTGATACCCGGTCTGGTTATTCCTATGTTTGCCAAGGTGTTCGTCGATGATATCCTGCTGCAGGGCAAAACCACCTGGTTACTTCCGCTTTTATTGGGAATGGGCTTGACGGCAATCTTAAGGGGGGTTCTGACCTGGATTCGACAATACTATCTTTTAAGACTGGAGACCAAAATAGCGCTAAGTACTTCCGGTCAGTTTTTATGGCATATTTTGCACCTGCCGATAGAATTTTTCTTACAACGTTACAGCGGTGATATCAGTTCCCGCATAAACACTAATGATACCGTTGCCAAGTTGTTGTCGGGACAACTGGCGACAACCGTGCTTAATTTCATGATGATTATTTTCTATTTTGTTCTCATGCTGCAATACAGTATCGTTCTTTCATTAGTAGGTGTGGCCGCCGCCATGATTAATATTTTCTATTTGAATTATGTTTCTAAGAAGCGGGTGGACATAAATCGCAAATTGAGACAGGACAAGGGAAAACTGATTGGAACTGCGATGTCCGGTCTGCAGACGATTGAGACGTTAAAAGCCACCGGATCCGAGTCTGATTTTTTTGCCAAATGGTCAGGATATCAGGCCAAAGTATTAAACGCCCAACAAGACAACGGAACAGCCACCAATTATCTATCCAATCTGCCCTTCCTATTATCAGCGTTAACCAATAGTATTGTTCTGATATTGGGTGGTTTCATTATCTTAAAAGGGAATATGACCATCGGTATGTTAGTGGCGTTTCAGAGTTTGATGACCAGCTTTTTAACCCCGGTAAGCAGTCTGGTTGAATTGGGTGGCAGTTTGCAAGAACTGGTAGCTGATATGAACCGGCTGGATGACGTTTTAAAATACCCCCAGGATGCAGATATTCAGGAACTGCCTGCCCCAGATGCCTCGGATGAGTACAGCCGACTGCAAGGATATGTTGAGCTTCGCGATTTAAGCTTTGGCTATAGTCGCCTGGAGCCGCCCCTAATTGAGAACTTCAGTCTTTCTCTCGTACCTGGTGCCCGGGTTGCCCTCGTGGGCGGTTCAGGCAGCGGCAAATCAACGGTGGCAAAATTAATATCCGGTATTTATAAGCCCTGGTCAGGCGAAATATTATTCGACGAAAAGCCCCGCTTGAGTATTCCCCGAGCCATAATCTGCAATTCATTGGCGATGGTTGACCAGGATATTTCCATGTTTCCGGGAACGATTCGGGAAAATATTACGCTATGGGATGATACCGTTTCGGAGTTTGACCTGATTCGGGCCGGTAAAGATGCTTGCATTCATGACGATATTACGGTCAGACCAGAAGGGTACGACCTGTTGCTCGCCGAAGCCGGCGGTAATTTCAGTGGAGGGCAGCGCCAACGCATAGAAATTGCCCGGGCTTTAATTACCAATCCCTCGATTCTTATCATGGATGAAGCTACCAGTGCCCTGGATCCGCTGACGGAAAAGCTCGTAGATGAAAACATCCGCCGCCGCGGTTGTACCTGTGTTATTGTAGCGCATCGTTTAAGTACCATACGGGATTGTGATGAAATTATCGTGATGGATAAAGGCAAAATTGTCCAGCGCGGCAGTCATGAAGAACTAATGAATAGCGGCGGACATTACGCCGATTTGATGAAGGCGATGTAACAAGTGGGGGAAGGTGAAACCGAACTGATGATAAACATGGAACTGATTCAAAATCTGGGCACTATAGTTGCGGTTGCGGGGAATCAGCCCCTTCTCATGAGCGATCCGGATTCAGTTTGGGTAATAGAGCAGGGCCAGGTATCTGTTTTCTGCGTACCGGTGCTGAATAACCAGGTCGTGGGATCCCGCTTCTTTCTATTCGAAGCAAGCATCGGGGATGTGCTCTTTGGCATAAAACCAATTAAAATTGTAATAGAAGCAGAAGAAAAAGAAATGGGATTATTAGCAGTCGGTCTAAGCGGTACCAGGCTACTGCAAATAAAACTGAAGGCATGGCAAGAACTGGCAAGCAACGCGGAAAACGAGCAGCAGTTTAAGACCCCGATCAATCGCTGGTCTCATGCACTTCTCCAAAAGGAAACGGTGCAAGTTCAAATAGAGCCTGACCAGCTCTTGATGAAATACCTGGACCATGATGATGAACCGATTACCCTGGAACAGTTTCATCACCAGGCCCTGCAAAGCATGGCTCAGCTTCGCCAAATCCAGGAGCAAGAACAGTCCGAGCACTTTCGCCTCAAGGCGCATAGCCAGATTAATTTCATGGCAACAGCACTCAGTAATTTAGCTGCCGTTACCCGGGGTGATGCAGTCTTAACTGAGATAGAATCAGGAACCATCGATCCGGTTTATGAGGCTTGCCGGGTGATCGGTAAAACTTTGAAAATAGAATTTATGCGCCCACCCCGCGACAAAACAGCGATTGACGTCATTAGTTCTTTGGAGGAGATTGTGCAGGCTTCAAATGTTAGATCTCGCGGCGTTGTCCTGCGAGACAACTGGTGGGAGTTGAACAGTGGGCCACTACTGGCATACCGGCAGGATACCAACCAGCCGGTAGCCCTCATCCCTCTCCCACAATCCGGTTATCAAATACATGACCCCATCTCCAGGACAGTAGTTACGGTTAATAAGGAAAATGCTGCCGGGCTCAAAGCATTTGCTTTTACCTTCTATCGTCCCTTTCCCCGACAAACGATGAACATACCGGATTTACTTCGTTTTGCCTTCGAAAGCTGCTCGCAGCGTGATGTCTTCAGGATGGTAATGGTCGGTTTACTGGGGGGCTTACTGGGTATGGCTATTCCTATTGCCACGGGCAGCATTTTTGACAGCATTATCCCCAGTGCAGATAAGAACCAGCTTTTACAGGTAGGCTTTTTTCTTGTGGCAAGTGCCCTGGCCGCAACGCTTTTTCAGTTAACCCGGGCATTTGCCATGCAACGTATGGAGGGAATGATTAATGCTTCGGTTGAGGCAGCCATATGGGATCGCCTGCTGGAACTGCCCGTACCCTTCTTCAAGCAGTTTTCGGCCGGGGACCTGGCCATGCGGGCGATGGGAATCGATCAAATTAGAGAGATTCTATCCGGAGTTACCATTACCACCATCCTCTCCGGTATTTTTTCATTGTGTAACCTGGCGCTGCTTTTCTATTACAATGTTAAACTTGCTAGCATCGCCACTTTACTGATTATAGTCAACATGACTGTGCTTTGGGGCATTGGGAAAATGCAATTAAGTTATTCGCGACAATTAGTTGAAATTTCCAATAGTATTAGTGGTTTACTGCTCCAGTTACTTGGAGGCATTAATAAATTCAGAGTAGCCGGTGCGGAAAATCGGGCATTTTATATATGGGCCAAAGAATTCAGCAAACAAAGAGCTATTAATTTTAAAAAGTCCGTCTTGTCCAACTCCCTGGAAACCTTTAATGCCGTTTTTGCTTTAATTGCTCCCCTTATTATTTTTGCCAGCGTGGTCTATTTATCTAAAGGAAGTTTGACGGCCGGCAAATTTGTCGCCTTTAATGCGGCTTTTACCGCCTTTTGGATAGCGATGACGGAAATGTCCAATGCGTTTTTGAGTATCAACGAAGTGCTTCCCATATTCGAAAAGCTAAAGCCCATCCTGAATACTGAGCCGGAATACGATGAATACAAAAGTGATCCAGGCAAATTGGCCGGTTCTATTGAAGTAAGCCATGTATCCTTCCGTTATAATGAAGAAGATCCGCTGGTGCTTAGAGACATTAGCTTCAAAATTAAAGAAGGTGAGTACGTAGGTTTAGTAGGGCCTTCGGGAAGTGGAAAATCCAGTTTGCTAAGGGTGTTGTTGGGCTTTGAAAATGCCGAATCGGGACGTGTCTATTACGACGGACAAGATTTGGCCAAAGTAGACATTCGAGCGATTCGCCGGCAATTAGGGGTAGTGCTGCAAAATGGTAAATTAATGGCGGGAGATATCTTTTCCAATGTTGTCGGTGCCAATATAAAGCTAACCATAGATGATGCCCAAGAAGCAATCAGAATGGCCGGATTGGAAAATGACATAAATGCCATGCCCATGGGTATGCATACCGTCATCAACGAAGGTGCTACCACCATTTCAGGCGGTCAACGCCAGCGTTTATTGATTGCCCGGGCGATTGCCAATAAACCCAAGATTATTTTTTTCGATGAGGCTACCAGTGCGCTGGACAATCAAACCCAGGCGATCGTCAGTGAAAGCCTGGACAGCCTTAAAACAACCCGTATCGTCATTGCCCACCGGTTGAGTACCATCATGAACTGCGATCGAATCATGGTGCTGGACAAAGGGACAATTGTTGAAGAAGGCAGCTATACGCAATTAATGCAGTTGAACGGAGTGTTTGCAGAATTGGCCAAGCGACAGCTGGCCTAATAGGAGATATATGCTGGTGAATAATAAAGAACGATATACCGAAATACTAACTGAACTGGGGGCCAATCAAGCAGAACTAGACGAAATATTGGCTTATAATGAACGCTCATTCGGTGATGCGCCCCTGCCGGCAGATGGCTTTCCTCTCCCTGATCAGCTTTTTGCCCGGGCCTGGCAGGAATATTGCCACGCAGCAGAGACCCGGGGAGCTTTCCGTGTTTTACAGGATCATTTGGTACAGCTTAGTTTCCCAATCCAGGAGGGCATTAGCCAGACTGAAGCTTATCGAACTGCAACCCTGAGAGGGATACCGCAGGAGCAATGGGCTAAAGGGAATGCCCTGGCGCTGGTGTCTCCTGAGAAGCTGAGCTTGTCCTTGTACCAGACACCGGCTGGAGCTATTCCCGTACTGCTAACCAGAGAAAGACGTGATTTTATAATTCTCGTACAAGCGCTTGCCCAACGAAATGAGACAAAAATTATACCCGACTCCATGGGCGCCTGTATGGTCAAGGGGTATAACAACTGGGGGAGAATATTTGCTTATAGAAGGCAATGGCAGAAAGACAATTCCGGAAAAGGTTCGGAGGAAGCCTGGGCGCAGGAATTCAATGAAATTATGGCTCATAAAGAGCTTTATCAGGATACATTTCTAATTTTGAGTGATGGCTATTATAGTGGAATAAGCGCCCAGGAAATGGGCCTTCACGAACAGGAATGGAAGGAATTATCCTGGTTTATCCGCCGTGAGCATGAGGCCACCCATTATTTTACTCAAAGGGTTTTCGGTTCGGCCAAGAACCATGTTCTTGATGAAACTATCGCTGATTACATGGGGATTGTTGCCGCCAATGGCAGTTATCGTGCTGATTGGTTCCTTCATTTTATGGGATTGGAGAATTACCCTCAATATCGAGCAGGTGGCAGATTGCAGAATTATTTTGTTAATTTCGCGATGTCCGCCGGCGCTTTCAAAATCATGCAATCTGTGGTTAAGCAAGCTGCGAATAACCTGGAAGGATTTGATAAGACCATTGGCAATCATGAAGATAAAGCCCGAATTATCAAGGTGCTATGTCGATTATCTTTATTGGATATGATAATTGCAGGATCGTTTGACCAAATTATACAGACGCTGTAGTTTGCCAGCTTTACTTATGTAGGAGAGGCTCTGAGACTCACTGAAAGGACTGCGCTCAATTTTCTGCGAAGTATGGTGAAATTTTACCTTACATAGTGCAGGAATAATATGGAACCTTGTAGAAAAGTAATACAATTGAACGTTTGTAATTTCCTTATCTGTAGAAGCTTCAGTTAAATAACTGCTTTTATTACTACCGGGCAATATTTTTTTATGGGGAGACACATATGTCAATTAGCAAAAGCTTAAAGGGTAAATTTATTATTGTGGTCTTTACCATATGCATGAGTTGCCTGCTGGTAGTATCGGTAATCAGTTACTGCCTTTCTTATAGTCTGGTTAAGGACAAAACCAACCAGAGTGCCAGTGAAGCAGTAGGCAAAAATG
>JAQUGU010000194.1 GCA_028683995.1 Syntrophomonadaceae bacterium
GGAACAAAAGTAGGAGCATACAGTTTTATTAGAATTATTTTTACTGTCTTTGGGGTTCAGGTTTTTCTTAATCAATGGGTAAGTGTACCTTACTTTTTTCTCATTATCGCGTCAGTAGCCATGTTGGTAGGCTCTATCCTGGCTATAGCACAGACGAATATAAAGAAAATGCTGGCTTATTCCAGTGTTAGCCAAATTGGATATATTATATTGGGAGTTGCCCTGATGAACCCTATTGGTTTACAGGGGGGACTGCTGCACATATTTAACCACGCTCTTATGAAGTGTGCCCTGTTTATGTCGGTAGGCTGTATTGCCTACAAAACGGGTATAACTAATATTGCCGATCTCAAGGGATTGGGGTTTAAAAAACCGTATTCTATGGTCGCTTTTACTGCAGGTGCACTTTCCATGATAGGAATACCTTTAACGGTTGGCTTTGTGAGCAAATGGTACCTGGCTATGGGTTCACTGGAAAACGGCATGTGGTATCTAATACCGGTAATTGTTATCAGTTCTGTACTTATGCTGGTCTATTTCTGGAGAGTGATTGACAACATTTTCTTCAAAGCCGGGGATGCGGTGAAAATGCCTGCTACTCCTGCCAGCATGCTAATACCAACGGTAGTTGTGGCAGCACTTTGCCTGGTATTTGGCACCCTGGCATTTATTCCGGTAAACATAACTGGAAAAGCAGTACTATTGCTATTTGGGTAAGCAGAAAGAGGGATAGGTTTTGGACGTAGTTACCTCAGTAAAACCATTATATGCCATTCTAATATCGCTGGTTACCGTTGCGTTAGTATTGGCGCGTCCCAATAGACCTGTTTTGAGGGAGATTTTCACGGTTGTTTCAGCTCTGGTGACGTTTGCTATTGTTTTGTCAATGCTTCCTTGGATTCTCCAGGGTGGTATTCTAAAATATCACCTGATTACGGTTCTGCCCGGACTTGATATTGCCCTGCGGGTAGATGCTCTGGGTATGGTATTTGCGCTCACCGCATCTTTCTTGTGGCTGGTAACCTCCTTTTATACCATTGGCTATATGCGTTCTCATTACCCCGAGAATTATGCTGGTCGGTCAGTAGACCGTTTTTTTGCCTTTTTTCTAATAGCTATGGCTTCAGCTATTGGAACCGCTTTTGCCGGCAATCTTTTTACCCTATACATATTTTATGAAATACTTACCCTGTGTACTTATCCGCTGGTAGCATACGATAAGACTCCGGAAGCTTTGTACGGTGCTCAAAAATATCTAGTCCATCTGCTTGGTACCTCGCTGCTGTTCTTCTTACCGGCTATGTTTTTGACCTACTACTATACCGGAACCCTCGATTTTAGTACCAGTGGAATTCTGGCGGGTAATGCACCTGACGGTGTTTTAGTAATAACTTTTATTCTGTTTATTGCTGGTATTGCCAAAGCTGCATTAATGCCGTTTCATGCCTGGTTGCCGGCTGCTATGGTCGCTCCAACTCCAGTAAGTGCATTACTGCATGCGGTGGCAGTAGTAAAGGCCGGGGTGTTTACGATTATCCGGGTTGTGCTCTTTATTTTTGGCGTCGACCTGTTAAAGGATCTGAATCTAGGCTATTATCTGGCCTATTTTGCTGCTTTTACTATAATTGTGGCTTCCCTAATTGCCTTGCGGCAGGATAATCTTAAGCGTCGTCTGGCTTACTCTACTATAAGCCAGTTGTCTTATACTATCCTGGGGGTGGCCTTGTTAACCTCGAGCGGAATAATCGGTAGTGTTCTTCATCTGGTTATTCATGCCTTTGGTAAAATTACGCTTTTTTTTGCTGCCGGAGCTATATATGTAGTCACCGGGAAAACTGAGATTAGTCAAATGAATGGTATTGGCAAAAAAATGCCTTTTACCATGGCGGCATTTACCATAGGGGCACTTTCCATGATTTCTATCCCCCCAGTGGCGGGATTTTTAAGCAAATGGTATTTAACTATGGGAGCGGTGGAAGCTGACCAGCTTGCTCTGGTGGCGGTTCTGGCCATCAGTTCACTGCTTAATGCGGCCTATTTTCTGCCCATAGTTTATCGAGCCTTTTTAAAGCCTGCAGTTGAACCCGGAGAGCAGGTAAATATAAAAGAGGCGCCTGTCTTTATGGTGGGGGCGTTAATGATTACATCAGTGGCAGTTTTATGCTTATTCTTTGCACCATCTGTTTTCCTGGATTTGGCCCGAATGATTGTTGCTGCCATGTGATATAGCGTAGCGGGCTTTTAGGAAAGAAAGGGAGGCAAGAAAATGAAAAAATTTATTGAATTCATGGACAGACCTGATATACGAAAAAAAACCCGCTGGATTTTAATTGCCATCCTGATCGGGCTGGTTTTAATAGACCCCTTTATGGAAAAACATCCGGTATTTGCAGTAGAAAAATTACCGGCTTTTTATGCCATTTACGGTTTTTTAAGTTGCGCTCTAATCGTTGCGGTATCTAAAATCATTGGCAAACTGTGGTTGCAAAAACGGGAGGATTATTATGACTAGCTTTATACCGCCTTCTGGGATTTTCATCGCAGGAGCCCTCTTGCTGCCATTTTTTAAAGGAAAGCTAAGGAATTTCTTAATCATCTTACTGCCCGCTTTGGCTTTTATAAGCCTGCACCTGCTGCCGTCAGGGAATTCCGGCCTGGTTGAATTTCTGGAATATATACTGGTTTTCAATAGAGTGGACCGTTTGAGTATGGTTTTTGGCAATGTTTTTATAATAATGGCCTTTGCCGGCGCCATTTATTCCCTGCACGAGAAGGATATATCTCAGATTATAGCTGCATTTATTTATGTGGGCAGTGCCCTGGGAGCAGTATTTGCAGGTGATTATATAACCCTTTATATTTTCTGGGAAGCAATGGCCTTTAGTTCGGTTTACCTTATTGCGGTAAGAAAAACGGATAAAGCCCGGGGCGCATCCTTTAGATATATACTGGTACATCTTTTTGGGGGTATGTTACTCCTGGCCGGAATTATTCTGCACATTGGTAGCACCGGGTCAATTGAGTTTGAGTTTTTGGGATTAAATGGCCTGGCTTCATATCTCATCCTTTTAGGGTTTGCTATTAATGCTGCTATTCCACCACTTTCTGCCTGGTTATCAGATGCTTATCCGGAGGCAACCGTTATCGGCACCGTTTTCCTCAGTGCTTTTACTACCAAGACTGCCGTTTATACTTTAGCTCGAGCTTTCCCGGGAACTGATATCCTGGTCTGGGCAGGTATTATCATGGCCTTGTATGGTATTGTTTTTGCCATATTGGAAAACGATATGCGCCGCATATTATCCTATAGTATTATCAACCAGGTAGGTTTTATGGTAGTGGGAATAGGAATAGGTACCCCTATGGCTCTTAACGGAGCAGTTTCGCATGCTTTTGCTCATATTCTCTACAAAGGTCTGCTCCTGATGTCAGCCGGGGCAGTGCTGTATACTACCGGGCGCAGCAAATGTACTGAACTGGGTGGGCTATATAAGTCGATGCCGATTACTCTGGGTCTGTGTTTGATTGGAGCAGCTTCCATCTCTGCGTTTCCTCTTACCAGTGGATTTGTAACTAAATCCATGATTGCTGATGCCGCCGCTCATGAAGGTTTAACCACCATCTGGATGCTTTTGACTATGGCTTCGGCGGGGGTATTTTTACATGCCGGAATCAAGTTCCCCTATTTCGT
>JAQUGU010000195.1 GCA_028683995.1 Syntrophomonadaceae bacterium
CCCCGGTGGCTAATCCGGTTTTTCTCCTCGCGGGAAAGCTCAGCAAAAGTTTGGCTATAACCCTCGGGAATAAAGAGAGGATCATAGCCGAACCCCCCTGTTCCCCGCTCTTCATAATCAATCCGCCCTTCACATTTACCTTCCACGGTGCAGATATTACCCTGGGGATCACTGATGGCAATAACGCAGATAAAACGAGCTTGCCGTTTTTCACCGTCAACCCCCTGCAGCATCTGCAGCAGTTTGCGGTTATTTTTCCGGTCATCAGCCTCTTCCCCGGCAAAACGGGCCGAATACACACCCGGGTGCCCTCCCAGAGCATCTACCACCAGACCGGAATCATCAGCCAAACAAGTAAAGCCGGTATGCATGGCGGTAAGGCGAGCTTTTTTACTGGCATTTTCGCTGAATGTGTTCCCATCTTCCTCAATTGCTGGCATATCAGCCACATCATCCAGGCTGATTACCTCAATATTTAAATGAGCCAGCATTTGCTCTAGTTCTTCTATTTTGTGCTGGTTGCGGCTTGCCAGCAGTAACTTTGCTGCCATTTAAATTTGCTCCCCCAGGATATTCTTTTGCAGGGCAATTAGTTCCTCTATCCCCTTTTGGGCCAATCCCAGCAGAACATCCAGGTCCTGGCGGCTGAATACACTTTTTTCACCGGTACCCTGTATTTCCACAAAATCACCTCTGCCGGTCATTACCACGTTCATATCCACATCGGCACTGGAGTCCTCAACATACTCCAGGTCAAGTAACGGTATACCTTCTACTATGCCAACACTTATAGCCGCAACATAGTCTGTCAGGGGTATGTCCTTTATTATTCCGCTGTCCTTAAGTTTTTTCAGGGCCAGGTAAAGGGCCACAAAACTTCCGGTAATTGATGCGGTCCTGGTCCCTCCATCTGCCTGAATAACATCACAGTCAATCCATATGGTTCTTTCCCCCAATTTTCCCATATCTACTACTGCCCTGAGGGATCTGCCTATAAGCCTTTGAATCTCTGAAGTTCTACCGCTAATTTTGCCCCTGGCCGCTTCGCGCTGGCTTCTGGTCTCGGTCGATGCCGGCAGCAGGGAATATTCTGCAGTTACCCAGCCGCTGTTACTGCCTTTTAGAAATGGTGGCACCCGATCCTCGACCATGGCCGAACAGAGCACCCTGGTATCACCAGTTTCAATCAAAACCGAACCATCAGGATGTTTTAGAAATCCTGGTATTATTCGAACTGGTCGCATCTGGTCATTTAACCTGTCTAAAGGTCTACTCATTAAACTACACTCCTCTCGGAAAAGTGGACGTGGAACCCGTACCCATAATATCTTTCCCATTTAAAGGGGCTTGTAAAACCTTACCATTAACCTTCTGCCCGAGCCACGGCATCACTGATTTCTTCCGCTTTAATCCGGCGTACCGGGTACCTCCTTTCCCGTCTCCCGCATCATATCCTCACTATATGCGCAACAGCCCAAAGCCCCATTGAAAAGGGGCTCCGCGAGCTCCATCACCTGGCGTCCGGTTTCCCTGACAATTATATCCTTTAATGCCTGGTTCAGCGAACCTCCGCCAGACATGATAATAATATCACTATGAAGTTTATTTAACATAGTGGAGAAACGTTTATAGAGGGCATAGTTAACTCCCGCTGCCAGCCGCTCCAGGGAACAGCCTTCTACTATACGAGCAATAATTTCGGTTTCCCCGAAAATGGCGCAGGTGGAACTCAATTCAACCGGCTCTTCGCTATAAGTGGCCAACTCCTGCAGGCTAATCCCCAATACGGCAGCCATGTTTTCCATATAGCGTCCGGAACTGGCGGCACAGCGGTCATTAGTCATAAAATCTACCGGACGGGATTTTCTGATTTTTATTACCTTGGTATCCTGACCCCCGATATCTAACAGAGTAAAATCATCTATTCCGCTCTGATACACTGCTCCTATGCTATGGGCCTGAATTTCCGGTATCTGCACTGCACCTTCTAATTCTATGGTTATTTTACCGTAACCGGTAGCTACAATGTCTTCCCGGGGTAGCTGCAGTAGTTCCCAGTCCAGTTGTAACCGGTTGTTTATGTTCTTCCCGTAATGGCGATAAAACTCTATAGTATCATAAACTCTCTGCTCGATAATTTTTCCGGCTTCGAATCTTATGACCTTTACGTTTCTGGACCCCAGATCAATACCAATCATTAGCCTGTCCTTTCCCAATAATAAATATGGTGTGTCTGTTTTCTAATTAACCCGTCATGCCCAGTGGGGCGTACCCTGAAGGGCACACGGCAACCACTTATTGAAAATGTTTTACGTGCTCTTCCTGTACAGTAGCACGTAATCTGTAGGGGCGGACCCATGTGTCCGCCCGCGGGATTGCAATGGTCGGCCGGGCAGACACGCGGGTCTGCCCCTACAAAAAGGTGTTAGGTTTTTTATATAAATTCAGTGTTATTCATAGTTTTCAGAGTCTTTCAGTGTCAAAAAATCTGATGAAAATAGCAGCTGGGGTATGTTATCTGTGTCAATTAAAATTCTATTTTCTAATTAACCCCCATGGCCGGAGGCCGCAACCACTTATGAAAATAAGACTTATTGGTTCTAATATTTTCTGACGCTGATTATTTAAGATTATTATGATTTACACAGATTCCTTTTTCCATAAATATTATCAGCGTTAATCTATGCCCGAAGGGTCCGCTTCCTTAATAGTGAGCGCTAGCGAACATCTGTGTGCCCTATGGGTATGTTATCTGTGTCGATTAAAATTCTATTTTCTAATTAACATATTAATAAAGGCCTCCAGCCGCATACGGGTGCGGGCATCAACCCGACCGGGCCGGTCTCCTTCCAGGGTTAAAAACGGCAGATCTAATTTTTCCCGAAATATCAAGTCCTCAATCTGTCGGTAACAAAAGGATTGGGTGTAGTGTATAATCCCATCAATATTCCTCCGGGCTACTTCGGCCTGAATATCTTCCAGGCGAGCAAAGGCCCCGTAGGGGTAAGTATACTTAATGTATTGCTCCACTATATTATTGCTGGCCCAGGGCATGGAAAACTGGCGCTGTACTTCATTATATACCACCTGCCCGCCTAGAGACTCCAGCACCTGATACAGGTCGGTAAATATAGGCGGTACCCCCATATAGGCCAGGCGGACCTTATCCCGGTGGGGTTCCCGGGTACGCGCCTTCTCAATGAATGATTGCAGTTCATCCTGATATTGATCCGGGTCGCGGTTAAAGTCACTGGAAGAAACCAGATAGTAATGGTTTTCCCAGCCGCTGACCAGGTTGTCCTTCCAGGTCATAACATCAATTTCATGGCATAAAGTACGTACTGGTTGCAGCGATTCCCTGGTCGCTTCAACCTGTTCCCAGTTAACCTGGAAATATTTCATTAATTTTTCTATTTGCAGTTTCAGGCTTCCGGGGTCCCGGTCAAAGGGATAAGCAAAGGGCATAATGTTTATCCCTTTAAGCTGCAGGGTTTCCATTAAGGCCTGGGTATTGCTACAATCCCCCTGCACTACTGCAATCAGCGCTTCCAAATCTTCGTTCAAGGCCACGGCATAGAGGCCTTTTATCCAGCCACAGGTGGTACGCGGATATCCGGCTTCTTCGGCTACCTCGGCCAGAACTTGAGGTTTGGGGGCTGATATAAATATGTTGTTAAGATCCAGTGG
>JAQUGU010000012.1:0-9218 GCA_028683995.1 Syntrophomonadaceae bacterium
TGCGGTTTTCTACAAAGCTTTTTAAAATAAGAGAGGCTTCACATATAGCATCAGCTAAATCGTTAAAGTATTTAAAAAACCTGTCATCCCGTGGCTTTAGTCTGAAAGACAAGCCCGATACCTCCTTGTAATGTATACAAAATACCCTTTTGTTAATTATAACATCTATTAAGTTTAACCCTGTGTTAAGAATGTGTTAACAATAGCTTAAGTAGTCATTAAATAAGTACGGGCACAATCCAGGATATAAAATGATCCCGCCAGCAGCAAGTATTCATCCGGCCTCAGCAGGCTAATTCCAGTTTTTACAGCCTCTTCTATATCCTCCTTTAACCAGACTTCCTTATCTGGATATAGAAGCTGCCATTGCTCTGCTACTCGCTGCCAGTGCAATCCCCGCTGATTTTCAGGTCTGGTAATTACGCACGCCCGGCAATTACCGCCAAGTTCCCGCAAAATAGCCAGGCTATCCTTATCATCCAGCATTCCACAAACCATTATGCGCCGTTTTTGGGGAAAAAGATTGTTAAGCGAGGCGGCCAGCGCTCTGGCCGCCTGGGGATTGTGGGCTACATCCAGAATAATGGGAGGATTACTACTGACTAGTTCCATCCGTCCGGGATGCTTTAAACTGGATAGTGCGGTTATGATATGTTCGCTATCAATACTATAACCCTGCTGTTTAAGTAACATTAGTGAGGTCAAGGCTACCGCCAGGTTGTGCAACTGAAAATCCCCCAGGAGAGAAAATGTCACCCTGTCTATGTCCAAACCGGGACACTTTATTTCCAGTACCTGCCCATCAATGCCGGGATTACCCCGGCGCTTAACCTGGCAAAGAGAAGCCGGAAAAACACTGGCACCCTGGCTGTCAGCTCTGCCTTGTATAACCTGGAGTGCTGTAGCCTCCATTTCACCAACTACAACCGCTACTCCGGGCTTAATAATCCCGGCCTTGTTTAAGGCTATTTCCTCCAGGCTGTTCCCCAGGTAGGACTGGTGATCATAATCAATACCGGTAATAATAGATAACAACGGCGATACCACATTGGTGGAGTCGTAAAGTCCTCCCATACCCGTCTCCAGCACCGCCATATCCACTTCACTATCCTTAAAATACTGGAAAGCAATGGCAGTAAGCAATTCAAATTCGGTAACCCGGTCATAACCCTGCCGGCACATCTTTTCCAGGTTCCCCTCCATTTTATGCAGATAGTCCAGCAGTATATGATCCTCGATTTCCTTATTGTTAACACTAAACCTTTCCCGGTATGAATGAATATGGGGCGAGATAAAACGCCCCACCCGGTATCCGGCCTGATGCAGTACAGAGGAGATTATCAACGCCACTGAACCTTTACCATTGGTGCCGGCAATGTGAACACAGGGATAGTCCTGCTCCGGATTACCCATAATTCTTAATAATATTTTAATACGCTCCAGCCCGGGTATGAGCCCGGGCTGGCTTATACTGGACAGATGTTGGGCTAAGCTTGTTTCAAAATCTCTAGACGTTGCAGGATACCCTCTTTCCTGGTTCTGGCTTCTTCGGCTTTACCCTTTTCCTTCTCGATAACTTCCTGGGGAGCACGGGAAATGAAGTTCTGGTTATTTAGCTTACCCTCAGCCCGGGCCAGTTCATCCAGTGCTCCCTTTAAATCTTTTTCCAGGCGGGCTATTTCCTTGTCGATATCAATGACCCCCTCCAGGGGTACGTATATTTCCGCCTGGCTGGTAAGGGCGGACACTGCCTGAGCTGGTTTCTGACCCAGCTCTCTTGCTATTTCCATTTCTTTAACCCGGGCCATCTGTTTTATATAGGACTGGTTGGCCATAAAAACCTGGCGGTAGCTATCATCGTTTACTACCAGAACCGTTTTAATTTGCGCACCCGGGGATACGTTAAACTCGGCTCTAATATTACGCAGAGCACGAATAACGCTCATTATTTGCTGCATCTCTTCCAAAGAAGACTCCCATATCTGGCTATCATCTTTTACCGGCCAGGGGTCAAGCATTATAGTCTCATTATGGCCCGGCAGGTAGTGGTATATTTCTTCGGTAATAAAAGGCATAAAGGGGTGAAGCAGTCTTAATATATCAGTTAAGGTCTCCACTAAAACATTTTGCGCTACCAGCTTTTCTGATTTACTGGCGGAAGCGCTCAGGCGGGGTTTGGCCAGTTCAATATACCAGTCACAAAATTCATCCCAGATGAAATCATACAGGACTTTGGCGGCCTCACCCAGGTCATAGCGTTCCAACAGTAGGTCAACTTCCTCGGCTCTCTGGTTTAAACGGGAAATTATCCAGCGATCCGCCAGGGTATACTCATCGGGATTAATTTCCCTTTTTTCATAACCCTCCAGATTCATGATGACAAAACGGGAGGCATTCCAAATCTTATTGGCAAAATTTCTGGTGTTCTCTACCTTTTCCCAGTGGAAGCGCACATCATTACCTGGTGTAACCCCGGTAATCAGTGAAAATCTCAGGGTATCGGCCCCGTACTTTTCAATTACCTCTATCGGGTCAATACCATTACCCAGCGATTTGCTCATCTTGCGACCCTGGCCATCAAGAATTAAACCGTGAATGTTAACGTCATGGAAAGGCACTTCGCCCGTATGCTCAATCCCCGAGAATATCATACGCGCTACCCAGAAGAAAATAATATCACGGCCGGTCACCAGTACCGTGGTGGGATAGAAATAATCCAAATCGCTGGTTGACTCCGGCCAGCCCAGGGTAGAAAAAGGCCACAAAGCACTGGAAAACCAGGTATCCAGGACATCTTCATCCTGCTCCAAAGCACTTGACTGGCAGGATGGACAATGGTCGGGGTCAGTTTTAGTGCAGATTATTTCTCCACAGTTTTGACAGTACCATACGGGTATGCGGTGACCCCACCATAATTGCCGGGATATACACCAGTCTCGGATATTTTCCATCCAGTTTATATATATTTTGGTGAAACGCTCGGGCACGAAGCGGATTTCCCCATTTAAAACCTTCTCTATAGCCGGCTGGGCCAGGGGCTTCATCCGTACAAACCACTGTTTGGATACCAGGGGTTCAATTATGGTGTCACAGCGCTGGCAGTGGCCTACCGCGTGCTTTATATCTTCTATCTTAATGAGAAAGCCCTGCTCTTCTAGATCAGCAACAATCTGGCGGCGGCATTCATAACGGTCCATACCCTGATAACGCCCGGCATTTTCGTTCATAAGGCCATGATTATCTATAACCACCACCTGCTCCAGGTTATGGCGTAATCCCATTTCAAAATCATTGGGGTCATGAGCCGGGGTTACCTTTACTGCACCGGTTCCAAACTCTTTTTCTACATAGGAGTCAGCAAAAATGGGAATTACCCGGTTAACCAGGGGTAAGACTACGTTTTTCCCTAATAGATGAGTATAGCGTTCATCCTCCGGATGAACTGCTACCCCGGTATCACCCAGCATAGTTTCCGGGCGGGTAGTAGCCACTACCAGAAATTTCTCCCCATCCTCTACCGGGTATTTTATATACCACAGATGGCCGTCACTATCCTCGTGTTCCACCTCTATATCGGAAATAGCGGTATGACAACGGGGGCACCAGTTGATTATGTAATCCCCCTGGTAAATCAGACCCTTTTCATAAAGGTTGACAAAAACCTCCCGTACCGCCCGCGAACAGTTCTCATCCATAGTAAACCGCTCCCGGCTCCAATCACAGGAAGAACCCATCAAACTTAACTGGCTGGTTATACGGTTACCATAGAGGTGCTTCCATTCCCACACCCGTTCCAGGAATTTTTCCCGGCCCAGGTCGTATTTACTTAAACCTTCCCCGGTCAGTGCTTCTTCCACCCGCGCCTGGGTAGCAATACCAGCATGGTCGGTTCCAGGAAGCCACAGAACGTTATAGCCCTGCATCCTGCGCCAACGGGTCAATATATCCTGCAGGGTATTATCCAGTGCATGTCCCAGGTGCAATGAACCAGTTACATTGGGTGGGGGCATAACTATGGAAAAAGGTTTTTTGCTATGGTCATCACCGGGCGCAAAATAATTATTCTCTTTCCAGTGTTTATACCATTTCCCTTCGACACTACCCGGGTCATAAACACTGGGTAAGTTCTGAACTGACATTATCAGTTAACCTCCTCATATCTCTTAGACGTGTAGGGAACGACCGCTGTGTCGTTCCGAATCAACTCCTCATATCTCTTAGACGTGTATAAAAAAAGCCTGTTTATACAATCTAAATTGTACTTAAAATACTCTACCTCTGGCAAGCTATATACCAATTATATCCCGAACTGTACTGCAAAAACCCTTAGTTGATTGCATATTAGTAAAATCTTCTTCCTTCAACTACTTTAAGTGACGATTCCGGCACTGATGTAAAATCCGACTTAATGTATTTCTTTGTATAAAAAAGAAATTTCCCTGCCTGGGTAACAGGCAGGGATATAGGTAAGGCCGCTTCATGTCCTATAGATTCAATTAAATAATGTATATTATTATGTTTATATTGTACTTAAATTCACATTTATTGCAAGTCCTATAGAATATTTAAATAGAATAATTTTAAAACCCTGGCTGATATGCTAAGCTTATATCATTGATTTAGGCAATACGGATAGTTTAAGGAGGAATTTTAATTGGCTCGGCAAAAGGTTGGTAGAAATGACCCCTGCCCCTGTGGCAGCGGCAAAAAATACAAAAAGTGTTGCGGTTTGGTGAATGATTTAGTTGAAGCCAGTGATGACCCTTTTACCCGGGGTAGTAAGCTGATGACAGCCGTTAAGATGAAACTGGACGAGTATTTCGAAAATGTCATTAAAAAAATTCGCAAAGATGCCCAAATTCAGTTTCTTCATTTTAGTGTAGATAGAACTCTACCACCGGAACATGAATCCATTTTTTCCGATTGGCTGTGGTTTGACCTTTTAACTGAAGACGATAATACTTTAGCCTACCATTACCTGGTGGAAAATGGTTATTATATCGCCCCTTCCCTGCAAGACACTCTGGGTGCACTGAGTATATCTTTCCCTTCGGTGTATCAGGTGGAGGAGATATCTGATTACTATATTAAAGCCCGGGATATTTTCCTGGATCGCCCCTGTGATATTTTGCTAAAAGAGCCATGGGAAGGTATAGATGGGGATACCGACTTGCTTCTTTTTGGACGCCTGGTTCGGATAGAAGATGAAAGCCTTTTTTCCGGTATGGTTCTGGCAGTTGATAATAAGGCAGGACAACAGGACTTTTTGCTGGACCATATGGAATTTATACGCCGGTTGCTAAATGGTACTATGATAAACACCCTTAAATTCCATGCTGAAATGCTTTACGGTGTTTTTGACCACGCTTATAGCAAAACCTTGCTTAACTTTAATGACATGCGCAGTTGTGAAATAGATGAGCAGCAGAGCATTCACTTACTGGAAAACCTGACCACAGGTGATGAATATCAACGCCTGTACAATTGCGCAGGTTTTACCTGGTTTCAGCCTTCTGGGGAGAACCGGGGATATGTCAGGATAATGTTAGGGAAAAGCGTAGTGGTAGCTTGTGCTGATGTGCTGGAAGATATTAAAAAACTGGAAGAGAAGGTCACTTCTCTCCTGCCAGGCAAGGAGTTACAGGTACTTAGCAATCGCTTCCTGCAAGAGCCCCCGCCCGCAGACAAAAGCCAGTTGTGGTTTACTATTGTTAAGGATCAGGAAACGGAAAGATGGCTCGATACCCCCATGAGCGAATTAGAAGGCAGATCTCCTCGCGAACGCCTTTCTGAGGATGGCGGTCGGGAACAGTTAATTCAAATGCTGGATAACTTCCTGGCTTCCCGGGAAAACGAAACTGAAAAAGAATTGATTGAGTATATGAAAGAGCGAATTAGTTAGACGCTGGGTGACAGGGGGTGACAGAGGAACCGTCCCCTGTCACCCCTTTATTTACTGTTAT
The DNA here is from genome assembly GCA_028683995.1 of Syntrophomonadaceae bacterium. Lineage (GTDB taxonomy): Bacteria > Bacillota > Syntrophomonadia > Syntrophomonadales > Syntrophomonadaceae > UBA4844. The sequence continues at coordinate 5,964 of JAQUGU010000012.1, forward strand.
TATTTCTTCTATCGCTTCATGGAGTTCTTCGGTTCCTTCGCCGGTTTCGGCGGAGAATACTAATGGTTTAAACCCAGGATCAAGATTAAGCTTCCGGCTTATAGCCTGCAGGTGTTTTGGCCGGGCACCGCGGGATATCTTATCAGCCTTGGTAACTACCATTAAAATGGGGATATCATAGTGGCTGAGCCATTCTTTCATAAGGACGTCATTTTCACCGGGTTCATGCCTGATATCCAGCAAATGAATAACTCCTCGCAATTGCTTCCTGTTTTTCAAATAATTTTCGATTATCTGGCCCCATTTTTGCTGTTCGGTTCGGGATACCCTGGCATAACCATACCCAGGCAGGTCTACCAGATGAAAGGATTGGTTAATTAAATAAAAGTTTATTGTGCGAGTCTTTCCCGGAGTAGAACTGGATTTGGCCAGGTTCCTGCGGTTAAGGATTTTGTTTATAAGGGAAGATTTGCCCACATTGGAGCGCCCTAACAGTGCTATTTCCGGTAAATCAACTTCGGGAAGCTTACGCCAATCGACAAACACCCCTTTAAATTCGGCTGATTTGATTATCACTTTTCTACCACCTTAAATCGAACTGGGGGTGGTGACAGGGGGACGGTTCTCTTGACACCTAATTCTTAGGTGTCAAGAGAACCGTCCCCTGTCACCACTGTCACCCTTTAATTCATATCTATATTGATGAGTGCTTCATCCAGTACCTGGTCCATATGATCCACCATGACAAATCTCATTTTCCTCTTTACATTGGCCGGAATCTCAGCCAGGTCTTTTTTGTTATCTATCGGCAAAATGATAGTGTTGATACCGGCCCGATGAGCTGCCAGGACTTTTTCCTTAAGCCCTCCTATGGGAAGCACTCTTCCTCGCAGGGTTATTTCACCAGTCATAGCCACATTATTACGTACTGGCTTTCCAGACATGGCTGAGGCCAGGGAAGTTGCAATCGTAATTCCTGCGGATGGGCCATCTTTAGGAATAGCCCCTTCCGGCACATGCAGGTGGACATCGTATTTTTGCTGTATCTCCTCATTAATATCCAACTCGTCCGCCCGGGAACGGACATAGGTTAAAGCTGCCTGGGCGGATTCCTTCATAACATCACCCAGCTTACCCGTCAGAGTCAGATTACCTTTACCCTTTAAAAGAGCTACTTCGATAGAGAGAATGTCACCTCCGCTTTCAGTCCAGGCCAAGCCGGTGGCAACTCCCACCTGGCTTTCTTTTTCCGCCACTCCATAACGAAAACGTTCAGCCCCCAGGAATTTGGTTATGCTATTCCCGGATACGTTAACCGCGGTATTTTTATCCTCCACCACCTGCCGCGCAACCTTGCGGCATATAGATGCTATCTGCCGTTCCAGGTTTCGCACTCCAGCTTCGCGGGTATATTCGCGAATGATTTTACGGATGGCTCCTTCAGTAAAGCTAATATGATTATCTTTTAAGCCATGTTCTTTAATCTGTTTGGGTATCAGATAATCCATGGCAATATGAACTTTGTCTTCCTCGGTATAACCACTTAGTTCTATAATCTCCATTCGATCCAGAAGTGCACGGGGTATATTATGAACCGTATTGGCTGTAGTAATAAACATTACTTTGGATAAATCAAAGGGAATTTCCAGGTAATGGTCACTGAAAGTATAATTTTGCTCGGGATCCAGTACTTCCAGCAGTGCCGAAGCCGGGTCTCCCCTAAAATCCATGGTCATTTTATCGATTTCATCCAGCAAAAATACCGGATTACGTGAGCCTGCCGTCTTTATGCCCTGCAGCACCCGCCCGGGCATGGAACCGACATAGGTACGACGATGTCCCCTGATTTCGGCTTCATCCCGAATACCCCCCAGGGACATACGTACAAATTTTCGTCCCAGCGAACGAGCTACCGATTTACCCAGGGAAGTTTTGCCTACTCCTGGAGGCCCAACCAAACAGAGTATAGGCCCTTTCATCTTTTTGGCTAATTTCCTGATGGCCAGATACTCCATAATTCTTTCTTTGGGTTTTTCCAGGCCATAATGGTCTTCTTCCAGAATATTTTCCGCCATCTTTAAATCCAGGCGATCTCTGGTTTCTATAGACCAGGGCAGAGATAGTATCCAATCCAGGTAATTACGTACTACTACCGCTTCAGCCACCATAGGCGGCATTTTCTCCAAACGTTCCAGCTCTTTATAAGCTTTTTCACGGGCTTCTTTGGGAAGATTGGCTTTTTCAATATTGTTTTTTAATTCTTCAACTTCTGCTGCCCGCTCATCTTTATCACCCAACTCTTTTTGGATGGCCTTCATCTGTTCACGCAGGTAGTACTCTTTCTGGGTTTTTTCCATCTGTTTGCGTACCCGAATGTTAATTTTGCGCTCCAGGTCCAGTACTTCCATCTCTTTAGCTAATAACTCACATAGATATTCCAAACGTTTGGTTACATCCCCGGCTTCCAGTATCTTCTGCTTCTCATTAATCCGCAAAGTAAGATGGGACGCGATGACATCAGCCAGCCGGCCGGGCTCTTCTATAGCTATTACGGAAACCACAGTTTCCGGGGGAATTTTCTTGCTGATACGCACATATTGTTCAAACTGGGATATCAGAGTTCGCATAAGGGCTTCTAATTGGGCGCTCTTCTCAACTTGATCTTCTTTCCATTCTTCCACTACAACCTTAATAAAGGGGTCATGCCCTAAATAACTGGATATTTCGCCCCGGTGAAGACCTTCAACCAGAACTCGCATGGTTCCCCCCGGCATTTTTAAAATCTGCCTTATTTCGGCCACGGTCCCCACGGAAAATATATCGTCTTCACTGGGTTCATCAGTTTGAGCTTCTTTCTGAGTGACCAGGAAAATTTCCTTGTTTTCCAGCATGGCCTGTTCTATAGCATTAATCGATTTTTTACGTCCTACGTCCAGGTGAATAACAGTATACGGGAAAACCAGTAAGCCCCTTAACGGCAACATTGGCATTTCGCGATAAGTCTCATTTATATCAAACAATTCTACACCTCCCGAGCAAATTCATTCTACTATATGTACCGGAGCCGCGCAAGAAAAGCTGGAAAGTAGTCACCAGAAAAATAAAGTTTTTTCTATTATACCAAATGATTAATACGAAATAGGCTCTGATAACAAAGTTGTCTTGTAAATAACCTCGAATTTAGAACTTGATTAATTGTTTAGAGTTGAGAAGTAAGGGGTGCTCAGAAATTGGAGATTCCTCTACTGCAGTAAA
>JAQUGU010000012.1:9318-15463 GCA_028683995.1 Syntrophomonadaceae bacterium
TTAATACGAAATAGGCTCTGATAACAAAGTTGTCTTGTAAATAACCTCGAATTTAGAACTTGATTAATTGTTTAGAGTTGAGAAGTAAGGGGTGCTCAGAAATTGGAGATTCCTCTACTGCAGTAAACCCGATGCAACCATTTTCATACGTGGTTGCGTATGCCCGGCACTTAGCAGTGGTAAATACCCACCAACTCGGGTGAAGATTGGGTTGAGTGCCGCCGTATGCCGGGCAGACATGAGGGGGCACCCCTTACTCCTAACCGACAAAGACGTTTTCCAGCACTTCGCCTACTTCATGGACCGGTATAATGTCAATATCCTGATATTCCGAAAATATATCCAACCAGTTTTCAGCGGGGATAAAAACTCTCTTTAATCCCGCCTTGCGGGCTGCATCCACCTTGCTGATAACCCCTCCCACCGGTTTTACCTTACCATGAACTGATATTTCTCCAGTCATAGCTACCATGTTGTCAACGGCTCGCCCAATAACACTGGAATAAATAGCGGTAGCCATGCTTATACCAGCTGATGGGCCATCAACCGGTATACCACCGGGAAAGTTAAGATGGATATCAAAGTCATCTATATTAAGTTGAAACTGGGAACGCAGTACGGTTAATACGTTTTCGACCGCACCCCGGGCCATGCTCTTACGGGTATATCTGCGCTCGTTTGAACCCACTTGTTCCTCTTCTATCACACCGGTAACGGTCCATTTGCCCTTACCCGGGGTAACTGGGATACTGGCAGCTTCAACTTCAATAAGGGTACCTACATTAGCCCCATATACGGCCAGGCCATTAACCGTTCCTATCACTGGTTCTTTACCAGGTTTAACTTCTGGGCGAGGAGCAAAACGACCGTTATTGACTACCTTTTCAATTAGGGCCTTGTTTATAATACTGCTCTTGTTAACCTGGGCGATACCGGCGGCTAGCTGTATCATGTTTACCGCTTCCCGACCATTGGTGGCATAACGAATAATATCCTCTAGTGCTTCCGGAGTCAATTTACACATTATTTTATTAGCTGCGTTACTGGTAATGATTCTGATATCTTCTTTATCCAGGGGAGAGAAGAATACTTCCATACAACGCGAACGTAAAGCTGGGGGAAGCTCATCCGGCATCCGGGTAGTAGCGCCCACCAATCTAAAATCGGCTGGTAAACCGTTGTTAAATATATCGTGGATATGAGCGGGAATGTTTTTATCGTTTTCATTATAATAGGCACTTTCCAGCATCACCTTGCGGTCTTCTAATACCTTGAGCAGTTTGTTCATCTGGGTAGGGTGCAGTTCACCAATTTCATCAATAAAGAGTACACCCCCATGAGCCTTGGTACAGGCCCCTGGTTTAGGCTGGGGAATGCCAGCAGAACCCATTGACCCGGCGCCCTGATAAATGGGGTCATGCACTGAGCCAATCAGGGGATCGGCAATATTGCGCTCATCGAATCGGGTGATGGTAGCATCCACTTCCACAAATTTAGCTTCTTTGTTAAAAGGCGAAAGACTGTTTTTTTTAGCTTCTTCCAGTACCAAACGGGCGGCAGCAGTTTTACCTACCCCAGGGGGTCCATAGATTATTACATGCTGGGGGTTATAATTGCAAAGAGCTGACCTTAGTATATCAATCCCCTCAGGTTGACCTACTACATCATCCATAGTAGCCGGACGGGTAAGGCTGGAGAGCGGTTCCGTTAACCTGATGTTACGCATTTGTTTTAGTTTACGGGTCTCTTTTTCCGCCTCTCTTACCACTACGGTTTTCCTGCTTTGCTGACCCTTTAACAAATTCCAAAAATACATTCCGATAATAATTGCAAAAAACAGCTGTATTAGATACAGTATGCCACCATACTTAATAAAGAAACTACTCATTTTACATTTTTCCCTCCTTGAATACTTCTACTATTATTCCCGAAGCTGCATTCAAGGATTATCTTTATGAGTAAGTAAAAAAAGGTAGCTTACGCTACCTTTTCCCATTTGGTGTAATTGCTTTTACAGGTTTAAAACCTACTAATTTACTTTACGTCGGGCATCTACGGTCACCAGCAGAGGATTCTCTTTCTTTTCCACTACGTCTCTGGTAATAACTACCTTGGTAATATCAATACGTGAAGGTACTTCATACATTACTTCCAGCATAATATCTTCTATTATGGCGCGTAAGCCACGGGCACCTGTATTTCTGCGCATGGCTTCATCGGCAATAGCCTGCATGGCATCATCCATGAATTCCAAATCTACTCCATCAAGTTCAAATAGCTTCTTGTATTGTTTTACCAGAGCATTTTTCGGTTCAGTTAGAATTTTAACCAGAGATTCAATATCCAGAGCTTCCAGGGTAACGACTATAGGTACTCGGCCTACAAACTCCGGGATAAGGCCATATCGCAACAAATCCTGGGGAAGAATCATATTCAAAATCTCACCAATTTCTTTTTCTTCCCGTTTTTTTATGTCGGCGCCAAAGCCCATAACCTTCTCGCCCACCCGGTTCTGAATAATTTTATCTATCCCTTCAAAGGCTCCACCACATATAAACAGAATGTTACTGGTGTCTATCTGAATAAATTCCTGGTGGGGGTGTTTACGACCACCCTGAGGTGGCACACTGGCTACCGTACCCTCCAATATTTTTAATAGAGCCTGCTGTACACCCTCGCCGGATACATCCCGGGTTATACTGGGATTATCAGTCTTGCGGGCAATTTTATCAATCTCATCGATGTAAACAATACCCTTCTCGGCTTTTTCTATATCATAGTCAGCCGCCTGGATAAGCTTAAGCAAGATGTTTTCCACATCCTCACCTACGTAACCAGCTTCTGTAAGAGAGGTAGCGTCAGCTATGGCAAACGGTACATTGAGTATACGGGCTAAAGTTTGGGCCAGTAATGTTTTACCACTTCCCGTAGGACCTAACATCATGATATTGCTCTTTTGCAGTTCTACATCATCAAGTTTCATTCCCAAATTTATTCTTTTGTAATGATTATATACAGCTACCGCCAGGGACTTTTTGGCCCGGTCCTGACCGATTACATAGTCGTCGAGAATCTCTCTGATTTCCTGAGGCTTAGGAATATCACCCAATTCAAAGCCCAGATCATCGGCCAGTTCCTCTTCGATTATTTCATTACAGAGTTCAATACACTCATCGCAAATATAAACTCCGGGACCAGCAACCAGTTTTTTTACCTGATCCTGAGTTTTACCACAAAATGAACATTTCAACTGCCCTTTGTCATCCCCATATTTCATATTACTTTCACCTCTCTCTTTAAAGGAAAAGGCTATTTTTTACCAGCTTTCTTAGGATGGCTTATGACCTCATCTATGATACCATATTCCATGGCCTCTTTAGCAGTCATAAAATAATCCCTTTCTACATCATTTTGGATTTTATCCAGTTTCTGGCCGGTTCTTTCAGCCAGTATACGGTTTAAGGATTCTTTCATGGCTATAAGCCTGCGGGCATGAATCTCAATGTCAGTTGCCTGCCCTTGCATACCTCCCAAAGGCTGGTGAATCATTACTTCGGCATTGGGTAAGGCATACCTCTTCCCCTTCTGCCCTGCGGCCAAAAGAAACGCACCCATACTGGCGGCCATGCCTACACAGATGGTGGAAACATCTGGTCTAATGTACTGCATGGTGTCAAAAATGGCCATGCCCGCACTGATTGAACCTCCCGGGCTGTTAAGATAAATTGAAATATCTTTGTCGGGGTCTTCCGCTTCCAGGAAAAGAAGTTGAGCAATAACTAGGTTAGCCACAGTATCGTCTATGGCTGTGCCCAAAAATATTATTCTATCTTTGAGCAAACGGGAATAGATGTCGTAGGATCTCTCCCCACGATTGGTCTGTTCAACTACCATCGGAACCAGATATGACATGGTATCACCCCTTCCTTTAAAACTATTCATATTAGCATATAGTATTCTAATTATTCACCAGTTTCTACTTCGCCGGTTTCCACGCTGCTATCCTCATTTTCCTTTTCAGTAATGATAGCATTATCCACCAGGTACTGAACGGCTTTGTCTATCTTCATGCTCTGTTCCAGGTCATCCATGATATCATTCATTCTTTCCCTGACCAGTTCCAGTTCTACCCCCATATCCTTTGCCATATTTTCTATCTGCTTGTTAATTTCTTCATCAGTTACGGTAAAACCTTTTTCCTCAGCTATTTTTTCCAACATAAAATTGATCCTGACAGTTTTCTCGGCGTCGGGCCGTAATTCACTATAAAATGCTTCCGGATTGCTGCCCGTAATCTGGAAATACTGTTCCAGGCTTAAACCCTGAGCTACCATTCTTTGCCCGAATTGTTCCAACATACGATCCAACTGAACACTTACTACCGCATCAGCTGCCTGTATATCGCATTTCCCAACAGCCTGTGCCAAAACCTCTTGCTTAATGAATTCCTGTTTACGGGCTTCAGTCATTTTCTCCAGGCCACTTTTGATATCTTCACGTAGCTCCGCCAGGGAATCAAACTGACTGACTTCCTGGGCAAACTCGTCATCCAGTTCGCGCATTTTTTTAGTTTCGATTTTCTTCACATTAACTTTGAAAACCGTATCTTTACCTGCCAAATCTTCGGCATGGTAATCTGCCGGGAAGGTAACCTGTACATCTTTGCTTTCTCCGACTTTCAATCCTACCAGCTGCTCTTCAAAACCTGGAATAAAAGTATTAGAGCCCAGTTCCAACGGGTAATCGCTACCCTGGCCTCCAGGAAAGGCTTCTCCGTCTATGAAACCCTCAAAGTCAATTTCCATGGTATCACCAATTTCAGCTGGTTCTTCAGTTTTTTCAGATAGTTCGGCATAGCGGGAGCGTATTTCTTCCAATCTATTATCAACATCCTGGTCGGTGACCTGGAAATAAGGTATGCTGATTTCCAATCCTTCCAAATTAACCAATTCGAATTCCGGCTTAACTGCTACCCGGACCTGAAATTTAAAAAGCTTGCCATCTTCGATTTCGTCAATATCAAATTCGGGCTGGGCCAAAGCCTTAATATTTAATTGTTCCAAAGCCTCTTCATAAGCCTCTGGAACTATTACTTCCAAGGCATCCTGATAGAGAATTTCCTTACCGTAATGGGCTTCCAAAAGCGGTCTGGGTACCCGTCCTTTACGGAAACCAGGAACACCAACCTGCTTAACCACTTTACGATAGGCTTTTTCCATTCCTTCTTCGAACTTTTCAGCATCCACTTCAATAGCTATGTATGCCTCACTGTTCTCTATTTTCTCTAATTTAGCCTCCACTTATGCTCCTCCTAACTAATAAGATTGCCCATGAACAGAAATTTTGCTCACTTTTTTTAAACAACCAGACTCTCTTTTTAGAATTTACCCTAGTTTAGGTAAAAACACAACACCCCGGCAATGCCGAGGTATAAATTATCTGGAGCGGAAGACGAGATTCGAACTCGCGACCCTCGCCTTGGCAAGGCGATGCTCTACCACTGAGCCACTTCCGCTTTTAATCAGTTCCACCTAATTAGAATAATGAAAAGTACCCTCGAAAGTCAAGTCCTATCCCACTAAAATAAATACTTTTTATTGGCCCCTTAATAGCTCACGGGTAGAACCATCCAGCTTACCGGTAATTGGTAAAGAATTATCTCTTTGGAAATCACGTATAGCAGCTTGAAACTCCAGTTCACTGACCGGTTCTTTAAGATAGCCCAGCTCAACCAGCCTTTTCATTATTTGTACAAGTTCTTCCTGACTTAAAATCTGAATGGAAACTGCTTCCCAGTTATCACTTGCCGGCTCATCCATAACCGGTAATTCAGGCGGTTGCGGAGCCTCCGGTTGACCAGGTGATTGCTGGGCTGATGGTTGAGCAGGCGGTTGGGCACGTTCGCTGCCGTATTTCCAGTGTTTCAGCTCCAGTATGTCTTCATTTTGTTCACCTACTGCTTCACCTGCCGGAGTCTTGCCGGTTTTCATTCCTTCAATAATTTCCGTATCTTTGGGAATCTCTGTTTGAGCAGGGGGCACAGTACTTTCACGGCTGAAAGCCGCGCAACCGCTTACACAAAATAAGAGCAGCAGTATCATACCAACTATAAGCTTTTTACCCATTATTCCCCTCTCCCCGTTGC
>JAQUGU010000196.1 GCA_028683995.1 Syntrophomonadaceae bacterium
GGGGGGTTAAAAAACTTATTTGTCTTTATATTGATCAGGTAACCAGCTATTAACCAGTTCCGGATTCTGCTTAATCCATTCCCGAGCTCCATCCTCAGCATTTCCCAAATCCTCTGCCAGGCCCATGGCTGAGCCCAGGTCTTCTGGGGTCCAGGCAAAGTTATCAAACAGAGTATAAACCTCAGGCATATCTTCCTTCAAGCCTTTTCTTACTATAGTATTAATAGTTTCAGCCTCACCATAATCCTTCTTGGGGTCATCAAGATACTTGAGATCCCAGCGGGCAAATTTCCAATGCGGAGTCCAACCAGTTACGACTACCCATTTATTATTATCAATAGCCTGTTTCAATAAAGCAATCATAGTACCTTCACTGCCTTCGGACAGCTCATAGTCCAGGTTATAATTTTTAATGGCCTCTTCACTTGCTATCATAATACCGGCACCGGAATCAATACCGGTGATTTTACCATCAAATTTATCCTTAACCGAATTCATCTCTTCAATGGAATCAATAGTAACATACTGGGGAACAACCAGGCCAATTTTAGCTCCTTCCATACTGGGTCCCAGATCTTCAACCTGGTCTTTAACCTGTTTCATGTATTCACCATGGGTTACCGGTAACCAGGCGGTAAAAAAGGCATCACCCTTTTTATTGGCCACTCCTTCATACATAGCGGCAGCCGTAACATCCATAATTTCAACTTCATAGCCCATCTTATCTTCCAGAATAGCTTTCATTACGTGGGTTTCAGCACTGGCACAGGCCCATTGCACATAGAGGAGCTTTACCGGTCCCTTTTTTTTCGCCTGCTCGCCTCCACCCCCACAGCCAGCAACAGCAACTATAGAAAAGGCCATCAGTAACATCAGACTAATAACTAATAGAGTTCTCTTTTTCATATGTCATTCTCCCTTCTCCGTTGTTTTCCCCAGGTTTTGGGTTATGCGGTCAAGTATAATGGCCAGAATAACTATGGCCACACCAGCCTCAAAACCCATACCCATCTTAAGCTGCTGAATAGCCGTCCATACAACACCCCCCAGACCTTTAGCACCAATCATAGCGGCCACAACCACCATCGACAGAGACAGCATGATACACTGATTAATCCCAGCCAATATACTTGCTCGCGCCAAAGGTAATTCTATCTTAAACAACATTTGCAAAAAAGTTGAACCGAACGATTTTCCTAGCTCCACCAGTTCCTCCGGGACCTGTTTTAATCCCAGATCTGTAAGTCTTATGACCGGGGGCATAGCGAAAACAATCGTAGTTAAAATCGCGGGAACCACACCTAAACCAAAAAAAGGGATAGCCGGCAAGAGATATACGAATGCCGGCAGGGTCTGCATAAAATCCAGTACTGGACTAATAATCCGATGAGCTGTCGTGTTTTTTGCAGCCAGTATCCCCAATGGAATTCCTATAATCATACACAATGCTACCGCCCCAATTACTAGTGCTAAAGTGTCCATTGATACTTTCCATAAACCAATATTGTAAATAAACATCAACCCGATTATGGTAAACAGCGCAGTTTTTTTATTTACCAACCACCAAGCTAATAGGCCAAAAATAATTATCAATAATTCCGGGGGCATGTTTGTCAAAAAACCCTGTAAACCCTTAATCAATTCTTCCATTCCGGTAGCAAAGGCCTGGGTTGACTCACCCCACTCCGCCTGTAAATAGTCAATAGCCCGGTCCGTCCATGCACCCAGGGGTATAGGCGGAATACTATCCATCAAACTACTCATAGGTTTCCCTCCTTTCGCCAGCCAGACCGGCTATCACTGAACCCCTTACCAGTATCCCTTTCAGATGATTAGTTTCATCAATTACTGCTACTGGTACTTTGGTATGGGCCATTACATCTAGAAGGTCACATAACGGGGTATCCGGTTGAGCTACCGGAGCATCAGTTTTAATAATCGTGTCCAATTTTCTGATTCCCTGATTAGCAATCTCGTAAGCGTCGTCAGCATTTATATACCCCAGCAGTTTACCCAGGCGGTCAGTAACAAATAGAGATGACATTCCAAACTTTTCCATAATATGCAAGGCAGTCATGGGGCCATCTTTGGGATGGACTACGTTCCTCGCTTTAACCATTACCGATGATGCCGTTAAGGCCCGAGAGTAGTTGACATTTTCCACAAAACGAGCCACATATTCGGTAGCCGGAGATAGTAATATATCCTCCGGCTGTCCCATCTGTACAATTTTCCCGTCTTTCATAAGGGCAATCCGCTCCCCTATCTTTAGTGCCTCATCCAAATCATGGGTAATAAACACAATGGTTTTCTGTAGCTTATTTTGAATCTCCAGTAATTCATCCTGCATTTCCTGTCTTATCAAAGGGTCCAGAGCACTGAAAGGCTCGTCCATCAACAAAATATCCGGGTCTGTAGCCAGAGCCCGGGCAATTCCCACTCGCTGTTGCATACCACCACTAAGATTGGCGGGATAAGAATCTTCCCAGCCTTTAAGTCCAACCATTTCAATAGCTTGCAGGGCCTGTTGGTCGCGTTTATCTCGGGCAATTCCCTGTACTTCCAGACCATAACCAACATTCCCCAGTACAGTTCGATGGGGCAAGAGGGCAAAACGCTGAAATACCATGCCCATTTTTTTACGACGTAGTTCTTCTAACTGGCGAGAAGACATACCTGTAAGCTCCTGCCCATCAATAATTATTTTTCCGGCAGTGGCATTTATTAGACCATTAAGGCAACGCAACAGAGTGGACTTACCACTTCCTGAAAGGCCCATAATGACAAAGCTTTCACCCTGTTCGACCTGAAAGCTGACATCCCTGACGCCTACCACCTGTTTGGTCTGTTTTTTAATGCTCTCATTATCCATGCCCTGGTTTAATAATTTTAAGGCCTTGTCTGTATCTGACCCATAAATCTTGGCCAAATGCTCGACCTTAATTATTGCCATAAAAAATCATTCCTTTGTTATAAATTACAAAAATACAACTGCAAATGCCGCTACAATTATACTGCCCAGAAAAATTAAAAAACACTTCGGGAAGGTATAATGACTCAAATTGCACATAAATAAAAGCCGATACTGAAAATCAGCATCATAAGTTAAGCAGCACATATTGTTGGATTAATACTAAGAAGATAGAAAATACTAAGGGATAGCCTTCAGATGTGAAAATATAATAAGATAAATTTTGTTGAAGAAGGCATAATAATCCCCATTCTCCCCTTCCTATTGCTTACGAGGTTAGCTGCCGGATTCGGGTCCAGGGCGACCCTACCAGATTTTCTGGATTCACCCCAAAATTTTGGTTCCCCCGCTCCTGATTAGACCAGGATTAAGCATGAGAATGGCAAATTTGCCGTTGGAAGAAGTATTATACAATTGTCTTTAGCTATTATACCCTTTATAACCCCTTGATTTCAAACAGCCCCTCATCTCATGCTATTTTCATCCGTGGTTGCGTGCGTGTGCCCTTAAGGATATGCCCCGACAGGCGTGGGGGGTTAATTTAGTTGCCGGTAAAAAATCGGGTTAAATGGTCACCGATATTTAGCAGATCCAGAGCAAAAGACATGGCTATAAGCAGAGCAAGTATACCTAACAGGTTGTATTTTAATCTCTGCTCTTCAACCCTTTTTTG
>JAQUGU010000197.1 GCA_028683995.1 Syntrophomonadaceae bacterium
CGGGGGGACGGGGACAGTGGGGAAGAAGCTGGCCCAAAGGTTACTGGAACTGGATGCAGCGGTAGTCCGCATTTACTCCCGGGATGAACATAAACAGTATGCGATACAGGAGCATTTTACATACCATAGTCTGGACATGAATCGGATGCGTTTTTTCCTGGGTGACGTCCGGGACAAGGAACGGTTGAAGAGGTCCATGGAAGACATTGATATAGTATTTCACCTGGCCGCTTTAAAGCATGTACCGGCCTGTGAGTATAATCCTTCGGAAGCGGTTAAGACCAATGTAATAGGTACCCAGAATATAATTGATTGTGCTATAGAAACGGGAGTTTCCGCAGTGGTTTATACCAGTACTGATAAGGCGGCTTCCCCTACCAATACTATGGGGGCCAGCAAACTTCTGGCAGAGAGGCTGATATCATCAGCTGATCATTGGAAGGGTCCCCGGCAAATCAAGTTTCTTTCAGTGCGTTTCGGCAATATTATTAATAGCCGGGGTTCAGTGGTGCCGCTGTTTGCGAAGCAGATTGGGCGAGGGGGGCCGGTTACGGTAACCGACCCGGAAATGACCCGTTTTTTTATGAGTGCCGACCGGGCGGTGGAGTTAATCCTGGAATCTTTGGCCCTATCACGAGGTGGCGAGACCTTTGTATTTAAGATGCCGGTTTTAAAGGTTGGCGACCTGGCTCGGGCGGTGGTAGAGAATTCGGGTAAAGATGTGGAAATGAGCATAATCGGCTTACGACCGGGGGAGAAGATGTATGAGGAGTTAATGAGTGAGGAAGAAAGCGCTCGGGCTCTGGAAACAGACGAGCTTTTTATAATTATACCTTATGATCATGACCGCCGGGGGTATCTGGAGTGCTATGCCCGTGCCAGATTGGCTGAATGCAGTACCTACAGTTCAACCGGGGTTGAGACTATGAGTTTGGAAGACATAAAAACTATGCTGAATGGACACCAGTATTCGTAATGAGGGAAAAACCAGTCTGACTTGTACCATTTTGGTGCTGGTGCTAAACTGAAAACATGGTTTGACCCGGAATAAATTCGAAAGGAGCTAATGGTTTGAAATATAAAATTCCTGTTGTGATTACCCGTTTAGAAAGTGGAGACTATATGGCGCGTTCAGAACCGCTACGCGCTACAGCCACAGGCGTTTCAAGGGAAGAGGCGATAGCTGAATTAAAGGAAGCCATTTTAGAAATGGTTAATGAATTTGGGGAACGCCGGGTATTTGAAGACCTCGAATCTGATACTGAGGTTCAGATGGTGGAGCTAGCTTTATGAGTAGATTTCCCGGTTTATCACGGGCTGAATTTGAGGCTTTTCTTAGAGCTTTTACCCAAACGGGCACTTTGGTATTTAGAAATAATAAATGGTTGGGCCTTAACCGAAACGGGAAGAGTTATACGGTTCATGTTCGACATGGCGGTAGTAGAAAATATGATGCTTCTCTAGTTGAAGTAGTTGCAAAAGATCTGGGGCTATCATTACAGGAGTTTAAAGATTGGTATGAGAAACGATAGTTTTATTTCCGGGGAGGTTGGAACATGAACATTCTGGTTACCGGCGGGGCCGGGTTTATTGGAAGATGGGTGGTTAAAAAACTGCTATTTGATGGGCATAGGGTTACGGCCCTGGATGACCTGTCCAACGGCAGGTTAATGAATATAGATGAATTCAGGGACAACCCTGATTTCTTGTTTATAGAGGGAGATATTAAAGACCGGGGGGTACTGGAGAAGGTGTTTGCCGGTGGTTTTGACCTGGTTTATCATTTGGCTGCCAGTATCAATGTGCAGGATTCCATAGATGATCCTCGTACCACCTATGATAATGATGTGACCGGGACTTTTAATGTATTGGAAGAATGTCGGCGGCAGGGTATTAAGATGGTTTTTATGTCTACGTGCATGGTTTACGAACGCAGTTTGGATGAAACGGGTATTAGCGAAGAACACCCGGTGAAACCAGCTTCTCCTTATGCAGCCAGCAAGTTATCCGGTGAGGCTTTGACTTTATCCTATTATTACGCTTATGGATTGCCAACGGTGGTGGTACGACCATTTAACACCTATGGGCCTTTTCAGAAGTCCTCCGGCGAAGGTGGGGTGGTGGCTATTTTTATCCAGGGTGATTTAGAGGGTAAAGACCTCAACATATATGGCGATGGTACCCAGACTCGGGATTTGCTCTATGTGGAGGATTGTGCCGATTTTGTGATTGCGGCAGGTATGGACAGCCGGGCGAATGGGCAACTGCTTAATGCCGGGTTGGGCCGGGATGTGAGCATCAATGAGTTGGCCTCTTTAATTTGTAAAGATAAGAAACGTATTAAGCATGTACCTCATATTCACCCCCAGAGTGAAATCCCAAAGCTACTCTGCAATTATGAGAAGGCCCAGGCACTCCTGAGCTGGCAACCGCAGGTAAGCCTGGAAGAGGGCATCGCCAGAACCAGGGAGTGGATTGCTGCTCTTGTTAGATAGGTGGGTAATAAAATTTTAAAATCCGGATGCAAAGTTAGCAGACAATTTTAAGGAGAATTATATGCATGAGTTTATTCCTTATGGCAGGCAAAATATAGATGAAGAGGATCTAAAAGCGGTTATAGAGGCTTTGTGTTCTGACTGGATTACTCAGGGGCCGCTGGTGGAGGAATTTGAGGCTCGGGTGGCGGAGTACTGCGGGGCACGGTATGGTGTAGCTTTTAATAGCGGCACTTCAGCTCTGCATGCGGGCATGTATGCAGCAGGAATTGAGGGCGGGGATGAAGTGATAACCACCCCGCTTACTTTTGTGGCCACGGCCAACGCAGCACTTTATGTAGGAGCCCGACCCGTTTTTGTGGATATTGATGAGAAAACTTACTGCATTGATACTGAGAGAATTGAAGCGGCGATAACATCTCGTACCCGGGCTATTGTGCCGGTAGATTATGCCGGCTATCCGGTGGAAATGAAACGTATTAAGGAGATTGCCGATAAATATAACCTGGTAGTAATTGAGGATGCTGCTCATGCTCTGGGAGCGGTACGGGAGGCAACAAAAGTTGGTACCCAGGCAGATATGACTATGTTCAGCTTCCACCCGGTCAAGCACATTACCACCGGAGAAGGCGGTATGATTATCTGCAATAATCCGGATTATTATGAGCGCTTAAAACTCTTCCGCAGCCATGGAATCACTAAAGAGGCCGAGTACCTGGAGGCCGATGATGGCCCCTGGTATTATGAAATGCAGGAACTGGGATATAATTTCCGCATTACCGATATTCAGTGCGCTTTGGGAATTTCCCAGATGAACAAACTGGAAGAATTCTTGCACGAACGCCGGTTGCTGGCCAGAAAATACGACCAGGCATTTAATAATATCAACTGGTTGCAGACTCCACCAACACCGCTCCCTGGAAGCAGCCATGCTTATCACCTTTATCCATTGTTGCAGGCTAAGGAGGTTAACCGTACAGAGTTATTCACCTATCTCAGGGAGCATAATATCGGCGTTCAGGTACATTACATTCCCGTACACCTGCAGCCTTACTACCGCCGCCATTTCGGTTATAAACCGGGTGACTTCCCGAAGGCTGAGAATTTCTACGCTGGCGAAATCAGTCTTCCCTTATATCCGGGATTAAC
>JAQUGU010000198.1 GCA_028683995.1 Syntrophomonadaceae bacterium
GGCATTAGCACGGCTTAATTCCACCCTGCTGGTGTCTCCCAGGTCTATTACCAGTATGTCACTGGTTTCCAGCAGGCTGTTCTTATTTTCTATCATGCGTTCATGGTTGCTCTGCAAGCCTCCCGCACGGTACGGAGCAGGGTCCAGCAACTCCTGGCTTACATTACCGCTGGGTACGATGCCTTTCTCATCCATGGCTAATATTACCGCATCCCGGCAAATCGCATATCTGGTATCCGAGTTACCCAGTACCGCCATCCGCAATCCTAATTCCCGAGCTTCTAAACCGAGACTGCCAACCTGGTAAGATGGATTATAGCTAGCGGCATATTTCCTGCTGGGTTCAATAAAAAGATTTACTACTCCATCAAGAGGAGGGTTACTGGCGGTAAACATGGAAAATAGTGCCCCTGCCTGCGGGGGTGAAGTAGATTTATCTTCCATGAATCCAGGAAGGTAGTTAACCAGTTCCTGACTGTTATAAGATAACCCGGCATTCTGGATAGTCTCTACCCGGGAAGCTGTTGCCAGTGACATATAGGAACTGGCAGGATTCCTATTCTTAGCCCGGATGTTCATTAAACCGGATCCGCTTTTATGCAGCAGAGCGTTGAGATTAGGGGTACGGGCGTTAATGAGATCGCTGCTATCTATATAATCTGAAATTAGAATTATTACTTTTTTGGAATTCTCCAGTTTCTTATCTTCACCCGGGGTCGGGGAAGGCAGAATGGCTAATAATAATATAAGGCTTAAAAGAAATGTTGAGACCTTAAGAAAAACTTTATTCATAAAATTGGCTTCCTCCTATAAGTTCTCAATTTCTATTAGCATGATTATCTTTCCTGCATAGATATATATTATAATTAAATATCCCGATTTTGCATCATATTTATAGATTTAGCCACTTTAGATTAATTTACCTCATGATTGTGCCATTAATTATTGACATGTATCTGAAATATGCTAAAATTCTACATGTATCTTTTTTAGGAAGGGAGGTTTGGGATTTATAAAAAAAATGAAGGGAGTTGACGTGATTGCAATCTTTAGGGCGTCATGTACTGGCCGAATTGTACGGCTGTCGTTTTGAGGTATTGAATAATATCGAAAAGGTTGAGGATATCATGGTCAATGCTGCTTTGGAGGCTGGAGCCGAGATTAGAGAGTTCGTTTTTCACAAGTTTAGCCCGCAAGGGGTGAGCGGGGTAGTTGTTATATCAGAATCTCACCTGGCAATTCATACCTGGCCGGAATTGGGTTACGCAGCAGTGGATGTATTTACCTGTGGAGATAAAGTTGATCCCTGGGATGCCTGCAAATATTTAGAGAATATGTTCCAAGCTACGTTTGTTAATGCATCGGAGATTAAACGGGGCATTTTACAAGAACAGGATGAACGCCTGGTGGCTAATATTTAGGAGGGATACTATTTTAGTAGACCGAACAAGCTTTGAATATAGTGTTGGTTAGTGGGCCTTACTTAGCAAATGCAAGTAAGGCTTTGCTTTTGCCAATGCCTCCTCCTTCTGCTACCAGCACCCTATTTTCTTATAAATATCCCTTGTTTACCTATGATATAGTGACTATAATTTATATGTTGCGGCACTTTATATAATAAATAAAGATTTTGTAATTAATTAGGATAATTCAATGTTTTATAAGTGGGTACCGCTTATAGTTTGTAGGAAATTTTTTTCACAAGCAGGAACGGCTCGTATTCTGTAGAATGATAGTATAGGGCAAAGGCACAGAATAGGTGAGGGGGAAACTGTGGAAATGAATCTTCTTTTTACCAGGGACTTAAAAACAGAATTAGCTGATTTGGAACAGGTCTTTAAGCACAGTCTTTTACCCTGGTGGGATAATATTGATAATTATGTAAAAAACCTGAAGAACGATCTTACCTGGATGATTCTTCCCCCGGTAGTCATGAGCATATATCAATATACCGGACATAGCCGCCAGTTATCCATATCCATGTCCAGCATTTTCCGGAACTGTTACCTGGCCCACCGGATACATGGTTTGGTTAAAGACGATGATGAAGGGCAGCAGTACGACCAGGATCTGCAGTTTAATATTTTGCTGGGGGATTATATATCGGGACGGGTTTTAAAAGCTCTGGTGGAGACCAAAACGGATTATCTCTTAAATGATTTTGCTCAAATGATAGCAGAGATTAACCAGGGCATGGTGATAAAGCATAAGTTAAACGGTAGTTTTAACCAAATCATAGAGACAACCAGGGTGCCATTTTATGCTACTGCATTTTTAACTGCGGCTAAACTGGCTGGTTATGATACCGAATGCTGTCAAATTTATCGTCAGATGGGTTACCATTTTGGTATGGCCATAGAGCTGGGACAAGACCCCATTTCTCAGCAACAGGCACAAAGCCATGTGCATAAGTGTGAACATATTTTTGTGAAGATTCATCGTGGCAAGTCTTCCAATAGCAGTCTGGAAAAGGCCATAAGGGAGTTACACAGTCACTTTTGTGGCTTGGAGGAATTTGCGGTAGTCTAGCTGAGAATACTGATTCTTACTCCACCGTCCTGGTTATCATCTCAGTGATAGGGTTTCACTGTTTTATAGGGGCAGACCCATATGTCTGCCCGGCAGATTACTGTACCTTACGAGTTGCAGAACTGCAGACCAGGGCGAACACATGGGTTCGTATGCAAAGATGTGGGGTTAATAGGGAGTCTGGTAATAATATAAAAGGTTTACAGGGAAAACTGATGTTTTCCCTTTTAATTGATTGGGAAAACAGGTGCAAGGAAATAGACACTGAACTTAACTAGAAATTATTTGGTAGGGTGTTAGGAGCCTTGGAGAGGAATCTTCCCCTCACCATAAACATTGGGGGAATGTATATGGCCTATAAGGATTTGCATGAGTTTATAGACCGGCTCGAACAAGAAGGCGAATTAAAGAGAATTGTCGCCGAAGTGGACCCCGAGTTGGAAATAACCGAGATTACTGACCGGGTAAGCAAAAAGTACGGCCCCGCTTTATTGTTTGAGAATGTTAAGGGTTCAAATATTCCTGTTCTAATAAATGCTTTTGGCAGCGAAAAACGTATGAATATGAGTCTGCAGGTAAAAGAACTGGATGACCTTGCCCGGGATATTATGGACATACTGGAGATTGCCGATAATGTACCTAAATCCATGCTGGATAAAGTTAAAATATTACCTCGTTTAGCCCAGCTTTCATCCTTTATGCCCCGGATAGTTAAAAGTGGAATTTGCCAGGAGGTAGTAGATAAAAATCCTTCTTTGGATAAGTTACCGGTTCTAAAATGCTGGCCGGGTGATGCGGGCAGGTTTATAACTCTGCCTCAGGTTTATAGCAAGGACCCGGAAAATGGCAAAAGGAATGTGGGCATGTACCGGCTGCAGGTTTTTGACCACCAAACTACCGGTATGCACTGGCATATGCATCATGATGGCGCCTCTAATTATCGTAAAAACTGCGACCGGGGTCAGCCAACCGAGGTAGCAGTAGCCCTGGGCGGGGATCCGGCCATCACTTATGCGGCCACTGCTCCCTTACCCAAAGATATTGACGAACTTATCTTTGCCGGTTTTTTACGCAAGCAGCCGGTTGATTTGGTCCGCTAGA
>JAQUGU010000013.1:0-11983 GCA_028683995.1 Syntrophomonadaceae bacterium
GGTAAATTATCTATCCCAATTCTATCCCCGCTGCAAAGGCCTAACATCCGTTCCAGTATATTTTGCAGTTCTCTGATATTTCCAGACCAATGGTACTGCTGCAGGTAGCGTACCACCTCAGGGTCTACCTGTTTTCTGGGTACACCGTCTTTTGCTGCCCAGCGCTCCAGGAAGTAATCCAGAAACAGGGGTATATCTTCCCGACGGTTACGCAACGGGGGCAGGTTGACCGAAAAGACATTAAGTCGATAATATAAGTCCTGGCGGAAGTTCCCCCGTTCTACCTCTTTAAGCAGGTCTTTGTTGGTAGCACAAATAATACGTACGTCAACCGGTACGACACTTTGACCACCGATACGAACAATTTTCTTTTCCTGCAAAACCCGCAGCAAGGCTACCTGCTGTTCAAAGGGCATATCGCCAATCTCGTCCAGGAACAGGGTACCGCCACTGGCTAATTCAAACTTTCCGGGCCGCCCCCGGCGGCTGGCACCGGTAAAAGCCCCTTCAACATAACCAAACAGTTCGCTGCTGATTAGTTCACGGGGAATAGCCCCACAGTTAACCGCAACAAAAGGACCATTACAACGAGAGCTTTGGTTATGAATAGCCTGGGCAAAAACTTCTTTGCCGGTACCGCTTTCCCCGATAATAAGGACATTGCTATCGTTGCCGGCAGCAAGAGTAGCAATATTAATCGCTTCCTGTAATTCCGGGTTATCCCCTATAATATCCTCAAAAGAAAACCGGGCTTGGGCACCGCTAAAGCGGTTAACCAGATTTTTTACATTCTTCATTGGTTCAATAAAAATAATCCCACCATTTATATCACCGCGGTTATCATAAATTGCCTTTCCTGAGGCCAGGAGATGCATACTACCATTACGGCCTTCAAACATAATCTCCTCATCATTATAGGCTTTACCTCTAGCTAACATTTCCATGGTTGCCGGGGCGCTGCCGATAATTTCCTTAACGGAACTTCCCTGCAGTTCTCTTGGGGAAAGATTAAATAACTGGCAGGCAGCAGGGTTAGCCTGGGTTATAATACCATCCCGGTCAACAATTAAAATGCCGTCCTTAATATACTCCATAATGAAGTTTAAATGATTATTCATACACGCGAGTTCATTGTTTTTCTTTATAAGCCGTAACTCTTCCTCAATTACATTAACCGAGGCGGCTACCATTCCTAGTGTGTGTATAAAGGCATTTTCGGCCGGTCCCGATAATTGTAAGGCTCCAATTATCTGGTGCTCCTCGTCAAAGATAGGAGCTGCCGAACAGGTCCAGAAATGGAGACCCTTACAATAATGTTCAGGGCCGGAAACCTGAACTGGTTTACGCTCCACCAGAGCAATACCAATACCATTGGTACCTGCCTCTGTTTCGGCCCAGTTGGCCCCTTTGACTAAATCATTGCGCTCAGCAATTTCCATGGTTTCAGGATCACCCAGGGACTCCAAAAGATTAGCGTCCTGATCTGAGAGTATGACAATAAAGCCGGAACCAGCTACCAAAGAGTACAACTGTTTCATAAAAGGCCGGCTTACCTCAATTAATTCCTGGTGTTCAGCCAGGGTCTGCTCCATAGCTGCCGGGGATAGAAATCTACGCTTATTCCCGTTATAACCTGGATCAACCCCGGCCTTGTAACACCTAATCCATGATTGGGCTATTTCTGGCCGTACAATATTTCGCTCAATTTCCCCGCTGCTGATAGCTTTCTCCCAGGCCATATGAATTTCTGAAAATTTGGAGTTGTGGTTAAAGGCCATATATCTTCCTCCACCTTAACCGTTAAATGTTTCTAACTTCCGTGCAAGTACTTTACGCCGGCAATTGGTGCAGAGCCGTAGCTCATCTGCATCGGCCTCCTGCTTGCTTCTATCTGCAATGTAGGCGAGCTGTTCCCGGGTAGCAAAATTCTTCCCACATTCTTCACAGGCCACCATGGTAAAATCCCGGTTCCAGATCCTTCTTATATTATTATCTTCCTGCACTTCAATACATCCGGTGGGACAAACTTCGGCACAGGCAGCACAGCCAATACAGGCGGCTGAGGCATCGTCATAGGGAGTGGCAACCCGTTTATCGGTTCCACGCATAACCGTGGATATAGCACTTGCTCCCATTGCGGCACAGGCATTAACACATAAACGGCAGAGAATACATTTCTCATACGGGTCTTCCACCAGATTGTTTTCCGTACAAAGGTACTCCTTGTAAAGAGTTTGCATAAACAGACTGTTGGGAGCACGTTTGTAGAGTAACATGGCAATATTACGCCTGATTTTATCTATCTGCGGGGTGGAAGTTTTTACTTCTATACCATCATTAACCGGATAGGTACAGGAAGCTACCACACGGCTGGAACCGTTCTTAGTTACTTCCACCATACAAAAACGACAGCTGCCCTGACCGCCAAAAGCTTCATGGTAGCACAGGGTGGGAATATGAATCCCAGTTCTTCTGGTTGCTTCCAGAATAGTCTCACCAGGCTGAGCTTCTATTTCTATACCGTCAATAAGAATTTTCATTATCCCTACCCCCCTTACCTTACTTTTACCGCCAGGAACTGGCAATCGTTAATACATTCTCCACATTTGATACATTTGCTGTTATCTATAACATGAGGTTGTTTCTTTTCGCCCTGCACTGCATCTACCGGACAGTTTTTAGCACATAAGCCGCAGCCATTACACAACTCGGCGTCAATGTAGAACTCGCTCAGTTCTTTACATACGCCGGCAGGACAGCGATGATTAACAATATGCTCCAGGTATTCATCCCGAAAGTACTTCAGGGTAGACAATACCGGATTAGGAGCAGTACGTCCCAGGGCACAGAGAGCAGCCGTTTTAACCGTTTCCCCGATATCCTCCAGTAAATCCAGATCCTGCAGGCAGCCCCCACCATTGCAGATGCGTTCCAGAATTTCTAACATGCTCCTGATGCCCTCACGACAAGGAACACATTTACCGCAGGATTCACCGGCTAAAAACTGCAGGTAATAGCGGGCAACCTCTACCATACAGGTGCGGTCGTCCATAACAATCATTCCGCCCGAGCCCATCATGGACCCGGCCTGGCCCAGGGAGTCGAAGTCAACCTTGAGATCGAGCAGGGATTCGGGTATACAACCCCCGGAAGGACCACCGGTTTGCACCGCTTTAAATTTACGTTTACCGGGAACGCCTCCCCCGATAGTAAAGATTATGTCACGCAGTGAAGTTCCCATAGGGACTTCTACCAGACCGGTGTTTACCACTTTGCCTACCAGGGAGAAGACCTTGGTTCCCTTACTTCCCGCAGTACCGGTAGAAGCAAATTTTTTAGCCCCTTCCAGCAGTATTAACGGAACATTAGACCAGGTCTCGACATTGTTTATTACCGTTGGTTGTCCCCATAAGCCTTTTTCCGTGGGGAAAACATATTTATCCCAGGGTTCGCCAACATTTCCTTCAATAGATGCTAAAAGGGCAGTCTCTTCTCCACAAACAAAGGCTCCCCCGCCTCGTACTATTTCTATATCAAAATTCAGGCCCGACCCCAGGATATTGTCACCCATGAAACCGTGTTCCCGGGCATCGCTGATAGCCTTGGTAAGGGCCGCTACTGAACCCGCGTATTCATCACGAACATAAATAAAACCCTTTGCAGCACCTACCGTATAGGCACAAATCAACATACCTTCCAGTATGTTGTGGGGATCACCTTCCATGATACTCTCATCCATGAATGCGCCCGGGTCACCTTCATCCCCATTACACACAATGTACTTCGGGGTTGAAGTTGTAGCCTGACATGCTTTCCACTTAAGCCCGGTAGGGAATCCACCACCACCACGGCCACGTAAACCGGCGTCAATAATCTCCTGCACCACTGCTTCCGGCTTCATCTTAAGAGCCTTACGCAGTGCCTGGTAACCTTGCCGATCCAGGTAGTCCTGCAGAGATTCAGGATTAATCAGGCCTACATTGCGCAGAGCTTTTTTCAATTGCATACTGTTAAAGGCGACTTTCTCCAGGTTTTGCACCCGTTTTTTACTCTGGGGGTCGCGATATAGCAGACGTTTTATTAATTCATTGCCTTTTATACTTTTTTCTATTATCTCTTCCACATCGCCGGCTTTTACCTGACAGTACGTTATATCATCAGGCAGAATACGTACAAATGGCCCACTGGAACAAAGACCATGGCAACCGGTAGCCTTAATATCATCACTACTGGCAAGCTCAAAAAGTCCCCCCGGGTTATTTTTAAAGGCCTGATATACGTCGAGGCCACCGTTGGCTATACAGCCGGTACCACAACAAACCAGAACCTGTTTTCGCTTACTCTTTTTTCCCATATTCAGGCCCTCCATACTCTGCAATTACTTGTCTGATACCGGCCGCATTTAAGTGGGGGTGAACCTTACCATTGGCCAGCAGTGCCGGAGCTATGGCACAGGCACCTATGCAGTTGACCGTCTCCAGAGAAAACTGGAGATCAGCAGTAGTCTCACCAGGCTTGATGTTCAGCCTGCTGCAAATTTCATCAATAATAATCTGAGATCCCTTGATGTGGCAGGTGGTTCCGTCACATACCTTAAAATGTACCCTGCCCCGGGGAACCAGACTAAAGGCCTTGTAAAAGGTGGCCATACTATATACCTGGCTGAAAGGTACCCCGGTATACTGAGCAGTAGCTTCCAGGGCCTGACGCGGTAAATAATTAAAATGGCGGCTAATGTCATGCATTATAGCCATGATATAGCGTTTTTCGCCGGGATATTTATTTATAATGGCATCTAATTCTTCGCTCTGATTTGTAATTAGTGCATCTGTTTCCAACAACAATGCCTCCTTTTTATTAATTGCTGCCACCTTCTCCGCGAAGGGAAGATGGCAGCTATTAAAGGAAGGTGATACGGTAATGAAGGTTTTAATCGTCTTTAGATAGCAACATCGGTCATACCAAGTTCATTAAGTTTAGCTTGACCCGGAACTCCATTCTCATCCCAGCCCCGGACTTGATAATATTCAACCAGCATTTCTTCCAGTTTTACTACATTGCCTTTATGGGGTCCGCCTTTCATCGGTTCTTCCAGAAGTCGAGGCGGAAGGGTATCGTCCTTCTTGCTTAACCCGGCTTTCAGGTTAAATACCTTTTCCAAATTCCATACCCGTTCGCCAACTAACAGGAATTCCTCATCGCTAAGATTTAAACCGGTAGCTGTACGCAGTTCTTCAGCTATCTCCGGTAAACCTATGGCAAATGTGGTAAACAGGCATATTCCGGCGGAATCGACCAGAGCGGTAAGATCCTGGAATACCTTCAGTAGACCTGGTTTGCCCTCAGTAGTATCCGGATCTACCTTTTCCGGAATACCCAGCACTTCAGGAGAGGTCATATAACCGCGAACATGACACCCACCCCGGTTGGAAGTGGCATATTCCAGGCCGATGCCCTGCTGTCCCCGGGGGTCATAAGCCGGCATTTCCTGTTTTTTAACTGACATGGAGTATTCCGGGTGGCCGTATTTCTCCGCTAAACGGTAGGAACCCTCGGCCAGTTCATCGCCGAAGCCTTCACGGTAAGCGGTCTGGCGGGTCATTTCCACCAGCATATCGGTATCACCCCAGTTCAGGTCAGCCTTTTCACGAGGAATAAATCCCTTTTCTACCATCTCTACTGCGCAGGCAATAGTAGCTGCTAAAGTAATGGGATCCATCCCCAGTTCATTACAGAGGAAGTTAGCCTTGGAAGCAGCTTCAAAATCATCTATATCCAAATTGGAACCAAAGCCCCAGGTAGCCTCATACTCAGGCCCTTCCCCTATACCTTTGTACTTGCCTTTATTCTTGCTTACCCGGCCACAACCGATAGGACAGCCAAAACAACCTTTGTTACGTATCAGGTTGTGCTCTGCTTGATATTCGCCGGAAATTTTCTCCGCATTAGGATAAACCGCGGCTTCACTGAAGTTCTTAACCGGCAGGCCACCATGTTCATTTAATATATTGACCAGTACGTTAGTGCCATAGGCAGCCAGTCCCGCACCAGTTACCGGATGGGCTTTCAGTTTGGCCCGGGTATCGGTAATAGCATTTAAAAATCCTTCGTAATCGGCAATTTTGATTCCCCTGGTACCGCGCACGGCAACCGCTTTTAGATTTTTGGAGCCCATAACCGCACCTACTCCGGAACGTCCGGCAGCACGATTATATTCGTTCATAATGCAGGCAAATTTGACCAGGTTCTCGCCGGCTGGTCCAATACAAGCTACTTTAGCTTCTTCATCAGTAGCAGCCTTGACCAGGTCGGTAGTATCATGAGCATCCTTGCCCCAGAGGTCTTCGGCATCGCGCAGCTCTATCTGATCGTTGTTAATCCATAGATATACCGGTTTTTCTGCGCGCCCTTCAAAGATAATGCCATCATAACCGGCAAACTTCAGCTCCGGGCCCCAGTTTCCGCCCGAGTTGGAAGCAGCAATAGTGCCGTTTAAGGGGCCTTTGGTAACCACATTGAAACGTCCGCCTGATCCGGCCAGGGTGCCGGTAAGGGGACCAGTAATAAATATCATTTTATTTTCCGGGCTCAAGGGATCTATCTGAGGGTCAACCTCTTTAGTGTAAATTCTTGTCCCCAAACCCCGAGCGCCAATATAATTTTTCATGTCATCATTATTTAGTTTTTCTAACTTTATAGTCTTATCGCTCAAGTTTACCCGTATCATATTTCCTGTCCATGCATACATAACTTAGCCCACCTCCTCATAGACGTCCTTGAACCTGGCTGCATAATCTTTCCGTTTAGTAAAGTTGGCGGCATTAGCATCCTGATAGCTAATAGCACCAGAGGGACACAGTTTAACACAGGCGGGATCCCCACCACAAAGGTCACATTTAACCATCTTATCTTCAACATAATCGTAGAGAGTAGCTCCCAGAGGGCAGGCAATAGCACACATCTTGCAACGTAAGCATCTGTCATGGTTTACTACCATAGCCCCGTTATTATCCCGGGAAATAGCTCCTACCGGGCATACGGCCATGCATGCAGCTGAAGTGCATTGCTGGCATACTACTGGAGTTGAAAAACCTACTCTTTCAAAGCTAAATACTGATATGCGAGCTCGAGCCGGGTTAATCTCACCAGTATGGGTATATGAACATACAAGTTCACAAGTACGGCAACCGGTGCATTTTTCAGGTTGTACTACTAAAATTTTGTCCATAATGTCCTGGTTTTTCCGTAGAAAACCAGTTTCACCTCCTTGTTTAAATTATTTGGCTACGTTTTCGACCAACATAATAGATGACGCTGATCCCTTCTTTCCTTAAAAGTTTGGTGATAAACTCCTGATTACACCTTTCCCAGGGGTTTATCACATACCCTTTTAGGGTTGAAAGGGGGGGAATTTGGGGTAAATTAACTGGCTTATCTAATAGTATTAGGAATTAAGGATTGCTACTGCGACTATTAATGCTTCCCCCCGGTATAAAACTGTTTGCCTGTTGTTTGCCTATATCTAATGCAAACATCATGCCAACCATAGAGAAGCCCTATAATGCTATTTACAGCTGCAAATGATGTAACACTGTTGTAACTTCAGTGTCACACTTTTCAGGAAGGTGTAACATTTTTATACATGTATCTGTTATACGCTTGGTCTCTATTGGTATGTAGATTAAGAGATGTGTAATAGAAGTGTGGCAAAGGAGGGCTGGTAAGCCCTCCATAAAAAATTAGCCTCCTCCAACCGGAGGGAAAATAGAGAGGATATCCTTATCGCGCAGGGTTTGCTGGAGTTCGCTATGCTTACCGTTTTGAAAAACGATACCCAGTTCTTTATGGGGAATATTTAGCTGTTCAATTACATCTGCAACTGTTGTACCCTCTTCATAGTCAAATACTTGCTCTTTAAATCTGCCCTGGCGCAGGGTAGCAAAAAGCCTGACTGTAACTTTGATGTTAAACAACCCCTTTCCCTATTACAATTAACCCTGGTAAAAGATTTTAAACCAAAAATGTGTATCTTTCCACCCCAAGTTATTACCATGGGACCGTATCGGTATTAACCTTAAACTTATACAATAGCCCTTTTACTTCTGACAATTATGGCTATAGTCCCAGGTTTATTATTTTGTCGATTATTAATCCCAGGAAGGTGGGGCCTGCATTATTATGGACTTTTTTCTTCTTTTTTACCGTTACAAGCAGGAATAATGTCACAAGTTTTAGAATAGGTAATTAGTCAGGAATTTTATTCCTGAAAACTACAAACCAGGACTCCCGCGAAAAATACGCTTCGGGAGGGAAATATATTGAGACAGTTTATCAGGAAGTTTCAAATTGCTCTAACAGGGATAGTACTGCTACTCGCTTTATCGCTGTTGGCCATCATGTTCCCGGTACAAAATGAATTGATGAAGAGCGAACGATCTAACTTTTGTACCGAAGCAGGAATGTATCTCATCACTGTTAATAACTTTATCGACAATTGTATCCAGGATACGGAAGGTCTATGCTGTTGCGCAGAAATAAGGCATAAGATTTTAGATTATCATTCTGGAAAATTAGGTAGAGAGGAATTGGTTAGTTTTGCCCAACCTCAGTATGTCAATAGTGCTGCCAGGCTAAAAAACTGCGTTTTGGCTGTACGCCTGGTCGATAATCAGATTATAAGCTCCTACGGAAATCAAAGCATTATTAAAGAAATCGATTTGCCGCGCCGGTATGAGACTTACCCTGCAGTTAACTATCTTAATTATAAGGGCCGTCCCTTCTTTATAGTTTGGAACCCGCTGATATGTGAGGAAGAAATAATAGCTTATGACATAGCAATATTTAACCCGACAGCAATGTTGGCGGAAATGAATTTGATTGATTATCAGTTAAAAATTATCCCGCAGACCGACTTAAACCTTGGGGAAATGAATAAAGTAGATGTTAATCTGTTCACTCATAATAATACCACCTGGTTTGTAGGAAAAATTAATCACAGTAATGCTCTGCTACTGTTGGGGGAAGACAATTCCATTCTTTATAAGTCGGTATACAACAGTACCGTTACAAACATGCTGATAGTTGCTCTATCCCTTATAGCTACTATGTCTTTAATTTATTTCTTTGTTTATCGCCAGGCCTTACAACTGCTTTCTCAGCTCCGCCATGCCAATAAAGACCTGCAGGTGGAGAAGGCCCGGGCAGAAAAACTGGCTCAGGGGCAACAACATTTATTTAATATTTTCCGTTATCTGAGTGCTTCCCGGTCGGTGGATGACGATTTTGAAATTATTAGCCGTTCCCTGCCTTTTATTATTAATTTCCGTAATTGTCTTATGGCGGTACAGGAATCGAAAGAAAGTAATTCTTTTACCATAAGGGAGCTTACCGGGGAACTTACTTCCCAACACCTGGGAACAATGCTGATTAAAAAAGGCACTATACTGGAACAAGCAATAGCTACCGGCCGACCATTCTATAGTGGTAATGTACAATTGGAAATTGAAGGTATTCAACTATATCATAATGAGATTGAATCTTTAATTATTGCCCCCATAGTTTATTCAAATTTCAACTGGGGACTGGTGGCTATCGACCATTTGGAAAAAGAAGCTTTTACCGAACTCGATTTTGAACTCATGAACATTCTCGCTTCGCATATTGCCCTGCACCTGGAAGAAATGGAGGCTAAAAATAAACTTAACCAGCAGGCTCTGATAGATCCCCTGACCGGAATATGGAATCGCCGCTATATGATGAAGCGCATAGAAGAAGAAGAGGAAAAGCTAAAACGCCATGGGGGGGAGGCCTGTGTTGCTATTTTAGACCTGGGTAACCTCAAAATGATAAATGACTGCTTTGGCCATAATGCCGGGGATGAGGTGTTGAAAGCTACCGCCAATGCCATTACCCAAAGTATTCGTTCGATGGATACAGTGGGACGCTACGGAGGCGATGAATTTATAGTACTTTTCCCCTCCACCTCCCCGGAAGAGGCCCAAACAGCCCTGCAGAGGGTCAATGAAGAGATTAGTAAGCAGCGCCCGCCCGGGGTTAATATAGATGTTTTTGCTGATTTCGGAATAGCCTGCAGTCCATTAGATACCCCCCGCCTTCTGGACGCGATTAATATCGCTGATGCCAGGATGTATAACCATAAAAGAGAACGTAATGCCGAGCCCCGATAGATAGTTTTTGCAATTTGCAGGATATTGTTAAAACATAGCGAAAGTTATTGACATGGATACATATATTTCCTTTATCCAACATTTTTTACAAATATGCTCCTGCCCATTAAAACAATATACCAGGTTTACCTCTTGAAGCAAGAATTAGCATTCTATTTCTTTAAGTATCTACAACGAGGTGAAAACATGAATGATAGGCAGAAATTTACCCCGGACGCTGTATCTTCTGGTGCTGTGAATCTAGAAGAATTTTTAAAGCGCAGGCAAATGGAAGAAGAACCAGGTCAGAACCAGGATAATTTTCACCGTCTGGCTGAAATTATACCGACTTCGATTTATATCTTACAGGATGATAAACTGGTCTGGGTTAACTCCACCCTGATGGAAATTAACGGCTTTACCCAGGAAGAATGCATGGAAATAGACTGCTGGAGCTATATCCACCCGGATTTTCGAGCAGCGGTTCGTCAGAGAGTCCAGGCCTGCCTGCAGGGTTTAAATGCCCCTTCCCGCTATGAGTTTGTAATAAAAACCCCTAAAAAACACAAGGTCTGGGTAGACGCCTCTTACAGTTATTTGGAGTATCAGGGCAAACCTGCGGTTATCGCCGTTTTGTATGATATTACTGAAAGGAAGCAAGCTGAAGAAGCATTGCGCCAATCCAAGCAGTTACTGGACAATATTATCAGTTTTCTCCCCGATCCTACTGCGGTGGTTAACAAAAAAGGCAGGATTATTTCCTGGAACCGGGCTATCGAAGATATGACCGGATATACGGCTGCAGACATGATGGGAAAAGGAAATCACGCCTATGCCCTGCCTTTTTATGGCCTTCCTCGTCCTACCTTGTTAGATATTGTTCTGAGCAATGATAAAGAGTCATGGTCACAGTATAGTAAAGTGGAACACATCGGGGAAGAGACTCTGGCTACGGAAACCTTTTGCCCGTATATAGGTTCCCAAGGAGCTATGCTCTACGCTATAGCTTCGCCTTTATATGATGAGCAGGGTAATAAAATAGGAGCCATCGAATCACTGCGAAACATTACCAGGCAAAAACAGGATGAGGAAAGAATTCGCTATTTAAGCTACCATGATAAACTAACCGGCCTATACAACCGCGCCTTTTTTGAGGAGGAATTTAAGCGTCTGGATACCGAGAGGCAATTACCTCTCAGTATAATAATTGGCGATGTTAATGGTTTAAAACTGATTAATGATGCTTTCGGTCACCATGATGGTGATGAACTGTTAACCAGTGTGGCAAGTTTACTTAAACAAGCCTGCCGGGAAGAAGATATCATTGCCCGCTGGGGTGGTGACGAGTTCGCCATTTTGCTTCCCCAAACCTGTGAAGAGGATGCTCTCAAGTTATATAAGCGGATTAAAAATAGCTGCCGCCAGGCCGGGTCTTACCCATTGCAGATTAGTATATCTCTGGGTGTGGCTACCAAGGAATATAACTGGCAAAATACCCTGGATATTCTCAAGGAAGCCGAAGACCGTATGTATCGCAACAAGCTCCTGGAGCATAAGAGTAATCGCAGTACTTTTATCACCTCGCTGGAAAAAACTCTCTGGATGAAAAGCCATGAAACCCGTGAACATACTAGTCGCCTGCGGAGAATGGTAATTCAGCTGGGTCAGGCACTGGCTCTGCCGGAAAACGAGCTGGATAATCTGATCCTGCTGGCTTCGCTGCATGATATAGGTAAGATCGCCATACCTAGTAGTATTCTGGATAAACCCACCCGGCTTACCCCGGAGGAATGGGAGATAATCAAGAAACACCCGGA
>JAQUGU010000013.1:12083-13607 GCA_028683995.1 Syntrophomonadaceae bacterium
TCGGCGTTATTCCCGGGGTGGGATTCCTGGCTACCCTGGTTATCATAACCTTGACCGGTTTCCTGGTTTCCAATTTCCTTACTAAAAAGTTATTGTTGCTTTTTGACCGCCTGATGAGCCGTCTGCCCCTGGTCAAACTGCTGTATGGTTCTATTAAGGATCTGCTTAATGCCTTTGCCGGTGAAAAGAAGAGTTTTAACCGCCCGGTACTGGTTAAGCTGGGTTCCGATAGCAGTGCCCATGTGCTGGGGTTTATTACCTGTGACTCCTTGATTAAATTTGGGCTGGAAGAGTACATATCAGTTTATGTGCCTCAATCCTACAACTTCGCCGGTCAATTGCTGGTCTTCCCCCGGGACCAGGTTCAACCCCTGGATACAGGTAGTGCCGATCTCATGACCTTTATCGTCTCCGGTGGTGTGGCCGGTGTGTAAAAGAATTGGAATCAAGGGGCCGGTTCTAGCGTTTCCTGGAACCGGCCTCTCTGTCTGCATGTAATAGAGTGTTTAGGGAAATTATAATTAATAATTGATGCTACTTGATAAATTACGAAGCTGAGGTGATAAATTTGCCCCCAAAACGATTCCCATTTATCCTGGTAGCGCTATTATTAATAATTTTAATGGTTCCAACTGGTTGTGGCCAGAAACAATCAGCCTCCCAAAAACCACAGTCTTCCACCGGCCAAAAACCAAAAGCTCCCCCTGAAGCTGAAGATATGCTAAAAGAAATTACTACCGTTATCGGGGAACTGGACCGAAAAACCAGAATGGAAAAGGTACCGTCCCTGCAACAGGCGGCCCCGGGCGGGGTTGATAGCGGTCAGGGTAGCCAGGGGCAGGGTTCTCAAGGGAGTCAAGAAAGTGGCGGGTCCCAGGAAGGTGGCTCTTCAAGTGGTAGCGGGCAATCCCAGCAAGGTAAAGAGGGCGGCCAAAAATCATCTTCGGGGCAAAGTGGTGGGGGACAACAAAAAACGACTGATCAATGGCAAAAAGAATTGCAGAGCTTAAAAAAGATTCATCGCAGTTGGAATATGCTGGAGCCACAAGCGGTAGAAGCCGGGCTACCCCCTGGTGATAGGGAAAACTTCAAACTGGCTCTAAATGATTTGACCGTTGCTATCAGCAAACAGAACCTGGAAGCAAGTCTACTGGCGGCGATTGAATTATATGGCCAATACACTGGACTGGCCCGGGTCTTTGCCATGCCTACGCCCGCAGAATTTTATGAGGTACAGTACGGGGTAATGTCATCCATGGCCGAAGCCAGCCGGGAAGATTGGGCTGCTGCCAGTGGTAAAATCACCGCCATCTCCGCCCCCTGGTCAATGCTGCTACCGTTGGCTGGAAAAAAGGATAAGTTGCTGGCCCAGCAAACTGATCTTTCCCTCAAAGATTTACAGGACGCCATCAGCAATGAGGAAATCAATCTCGTTGTCTTTAAAGGTGACATAGCTCTTAATAACTTAAAGGCCCTGGAAAAGAAGTTATCCCAGTCCCAATCCGGTTCCCAACCGTCCTCCTA
>JAQUGU010000013.1:13707-15211 GCA_028683995.1 Syntrophomonadaceae bacterium
GGCGGCTACTGCATGTATAAGTAGCCGCCATTTTCGTGTTTCCGCTGTACCAACGGCCTTTTAGCAGGTTGGTCAGATGCTGGCCAGGTGGTAAAAAGTCTGAGCTCCTACAACACCATCTACTTTTATGCCAGCTGCGGCTTGCAGTGTTTTGACTGCTTCTTCAGTAACTGGTCCAAAAATGGCATCCAGCTTCCCTTCATAATAACCAAGATCCTTCAAACTGCGCTGCAGCCAGTATACATCATAGCCCCGGTTACGGTCCCAGCGATTTCTCTGCAGTATCCTGCCTCCCATGCCAGCAAAATAATATATCTGGTAAAAGGTTTTTGGGCCTACAATGCCATCAGCCTGCAAATGTACATCCCGTTGGAACAGCTTTACTGCAGCCTCGGTTTTAGGGCCGAAGCTCTTATCTGCCGGACCACCCAGGGCATCGGCAAATTTTTTGGTAGTGGTGGCCAGGCGGTTTTGTAGTACCCAGACATCATAACCATAGGAACCCCGTTGCAGGGTACGGGAACCGAACAAGGGAGCACCCGGGGGGAGATAGGAACCAGTTGGCACACCCAGAAAAAGAAAGGTATTCTTCCCTACTATGCCATCGACCTTCAGACCAAAATACTTTTGAAATTTTTTGACTGCATTTTCCGTTTCCCGGCCAAATGTTCCCTTCTCCTCCATACTTATTTGCGTACCAATAGGCTCAGGTAATACCTTGAGAAAATTCTGCACCAGTTCTACGTCGGTTCCGGTATCGCCGCGGCGCAAAGTACGGCTTCCCAGAACAATATTATCAGTCATTTGTTCACCTCCATAATAGTCCTTGTTATAGACTATGAAAGATTGTGAAAAAGGGTTAATGAGAAAATTGAACGGGAATTAGACGCGACAACCTTAATTGTGATACCCGCAGAGTGAAACCGTAGAACAGTCATGTGTAGGGAACGGCCCCTGTGCCGTTCCGCCATGGTGTTGTGATACCTGGATGTGACAGGGGGACGGGGTTGTTGACACACACTCGTGTGTGTCAACAACCCCGTCCCCCTGTCACACGTACTCTTCTTACATCGCCGGGTCACGAGGAAAGTCAAATAGTATCTTACCAATATAATAAATTGCAGTATAATATCGGTATTAAGATAATGATTCGAGGCGACAGTAGTGGAGGAAGATAAGACAGTAGAAGACAAGAAAGACATTAAAAAACGTCTGGTCAGTTTTTTCGGGGTCAACTCCAGTATAGTCTCCATGCTGGTTATGGTTATACTAATCGGCCTGGGTGAGAAAATGGCGGAAAGGTTCCTGCCCCTCTATCTAATTGCCCTGGGGGGCAGTATCTATGCAGTTGGATTCCTCAATGCCATGGACAATTTTTTAAGTGCCATATACTCATTCCCGGGTGGATATTTGGCGGAGAAAATGGGATATAAGAAATCCCTGATGCTTTTTACGGTTATAGCCCTCTTCGGCTATGCTATCGTTATCTTAATCCCCAGCTGGC
>JAQUGU010000014.1:0-8596 GCA_028683995.1 Syntrophomonadaceae bacterium
AAATGATTTGGCGATGGACAGATTGCTTCGCTGCGCTCGCAATGACATATAAGATAGTTCGCAAAACCACGGAACAATAAGGATTTGCACGGAAAAATTTATTTATTAAAAAATCAGCGTAAATCCCGTAATAATCCGCGTCCTTCCGCTCCCTTAATAGTGACCGTAGGGAGCATCCGTGTGCCCTATGGGTACGTCTACTAAAAATCTATTTTCTTGCTAAATTCTATTTTCACGCAATGCAATTATGCAGAGCGGTTAAGGTATCAGTAAGTACTGCTTCATCATATATACCCTGGCGTAAAAAGCTGTGACAGTTATCTATAAGAGCAATGGCTTCATCTATGCGAGGATTGGATCCCTTTTTATAGGCCCCAATATCTATTAAATCCCGGGCCTCTTCATAAGTGGCCAGGACGCTTCTAAAGCGGTTGGCATCAGCCATATGTTCAGGTGAAGCTATATCAATCATTACCCGGCTGATACTCTGAGCTATGTCAATCGCCGGGTACAGATTCAGCGCTGCCAGGTTACGGTTGAGGGCTATATGCCCATCTACTATACCTCGTACTGCATCGGTGACTGGTTCATTGAGGTCATCACCTTCGACTAGAACCGAGTAGAGTCCGGTAATGCTACCCCTTTCGGCCATACCTGCTCGCTCCAATAATTTTGGTAGCAGGGCAAAAACCGAGGGTGTATAACCCCGGGTAGCCGGAGGTTCACCTATAGCCAGTCCTACTTCCCGCTGGGCCAGGGCAAATCTGGTCAAAGAGTCCATTAAAAGTAAAACATCTAAACCCTGATCCCGAAAATACTCTGCTATGCTGGTAGCCACAAAGGCTCCTTTTAACCTTACCAGAGCTGGTTGGTCAGAGGTTGCCACCACCACCACTGATTTAGCCAATCCCTCTTCTCCCAAATCCTTCTCCAGGAAATCTCTGACTTCGCGGCCTCGTTCTCCTATCAGGGCAATGACATTTATATCTGCTTCGGTATTCCTGGCTATCATCCCTATCAGGGTACTCTTACCCACTCCACTTCCAGCCAGAATACCCATGCGCTGTCCTTTACCAACGGTAATCAGACCATCGATAGCCTTTATACCTACCGGAAGTACCTGGGTAATACGCTGCCGCTTAAGCGGACTGGGCGGGGAATTCATAACCGGATAACTAAATTCCGGTTTAATCCTGCCCTTATCATCAATAATCTCCCCCAGGCCATTTAAAACCCGGCCTTTTAATTCCATTCCTACTGCTACCCTGAGGGTAGTACCAGTAGCCAGTAATTCACTTCCCGGACCTATTCCCTCCAGATTTCCCAGGGGCATGAGCAGAATTTTTCTATCTTTAAATCCCACTACTTCTGCCGGTACCAGTTGCCCACCGGCGTAATTGGTTTTAACATAGCATAGCTCCCCCAATCTTACCCGGGGGCCTGATGCCTCCAGAGTAAGACCAATAGCCTGAGATATTTTGCCTTTGAGCAGGCAGGTTGAGGCTTTTTCCAGGGCGTCCATATATTTTTCCAGCTCAAAGCGGTAATTTTCAATAATCATCGGCAACTACTTCCTGAATTGCGTTATTAACACTGGCAATTCGGGTTTCCAATTGCGCATCTACGGATCCGGCATCACTTTCCAGTAAACACCCCCCACGGCTTACGCGTTCATCAGCCTTAATGTTCATATTTATGTGATTAGTACCAATATCGGTTAAATACCCTTTATCCATTACCTCTAAAATATTTTCTACTTCCTGGGGGTTAACGTATACCGTAATGTTTTCCGGTCTATCCAGAAAATCAATAGCTTCCTGCAATATATTAATAATTATGTCGGGGTTAGTATTTAATTCGCCGGCTATTACCTTTTTGACCATGGCCATTACCAGACGCACTATATCCCCTTCACAGGAACGAAAGACCTTAAGCTTTGACTGACGAGCTTCCTCCAGTAAGGCCTGGCTTTGTTGGATAGCGGCCTGCCGGTCCCCTTCAATTTCTTGTTGAGCCTGCCGCAAACCTTTCTCATAAGCTTCTTGATGAGCTTTCTGCCTAATCGAAACAGCCTCCTCGCCCGCCTGCGTTTTGACAACTTCGGCTTCTTCCCGAGCATTGGTGATTATATCCCGAGCTTCATTCCGGGCTTTTTGCAGAAGCTCCATTACCATTTGTTCCGTTTCTGTTAATATGTTTTGACTTTCCAGTTTAATCCCTTCAAGTTCCTGTTTTTCCAACTCAAGTGGATTGATATGATTGCTATCATTATCCAATATTGCTTCTTTTTCCGCCTCATCTTCTGTTTTAATGAATTCAAAGGATTCAATTACTATAGGTAAAGTAAGCAACATCTCGGAGTTTTTAATAACTTTAGACAATTATCTCATCTCCCCCTCCGCGGGCGATAACGATTTCACCAGTCTCCTCCAATCGCCTGATAATATTAACAATACGCTGCTGTGCTTCTTCCACGTCACGCAACCTTACCGGCCCCATGAATTCTATATCCTCTTTCAGCATATCAGCAGCCCGGCTGGACATATTGTTAAATATTTTCTGGGTAACTTCGTTGCTGGACCCCTTCAGAGCCAGTGCCAAATCCTGAGATTCCACTTCCCTCAATACCCTCTGAACTGAACGATCGTCAATCATAACAATATCTTCAAATACGAACATGAGTTTCTTGATTTCTTCGGCCAGTTCCGGATCCTGTACTTCCAAAGCTTCCATAATAGTTTTTTCTGTTCCCCGATCCACCCGGTTGATTATTTCTACCACTGATTTAATTCCACCGGCAACAGTAAGCTCCTGGGGAGCAATGGATGAAAGTTTTCTTTCCAGGACCCTTTCCACTTCCTTAATGACTTCAGGTGAAGTGGTATCCATGATAGCAATACGTTTTGCCACCTCAGCCTGCCGGTCTGGAGGCAGAGCTGATAAGATAGCTGAAGACTTCTCCGGTTCCAGGTAGGCCAGAATGAGAGCTATGGTCTGGGGATGCTCCGATTGGATAAAGTTTAGGAGTTGGGCCGGTTCAGTCTTGCGCATAAAGTCAAAGGGACGTACCTGCAAAGAAGCAGAAATGCGGCCAATAATCTCAACCGTTTTTTCCTCCCCGTAAGCCCTTTCCAGAACTTCTTTGGCATAGGAGATGCCACCCTGACCGATAAATTGGCTGGCCAGAGCCATTTCATAAAACTCCCGAAAGATTTCATCCACTTTCTCATTTGAGACCTGGCGAACATTGGCAATTTCCAGTGTTACTTGCTCAATTTCTTCTTCGTTTAAATGTTGAAAAATCTTGGCCGATTTTTCTGGACCTAAAAAGATGAAGAAATTAGCAGCCTTTTGCTTGCCACTCAGAACTTTCTTTGTAGTAGCCACTGTATCACCTCATATCTTCAAGTAACCAGACCTTGATTACCTGAGAAGCATTTTCAGGGTTCTCATCGATAAGCCGTCCAACTTCTTCCCTGATTCTTTGTCTTTCCTTTTCTTCCGGGGTCAGGTTATGGTCAATAATATCTTCAATGTTAATAGTTTCATCAACAATGGTTTCAAAATCACCCAAATCCTCTTCCCTGGCTACCCTTACTCTTCTTCGGGAAATTAATAACCATACCAGGATAACCAGTAATACGGCCAAAAAGGCTAGAATCCAGGGAGCATAAGGAGTAGCTACAAACTTTTGCAAAGCTCCCTGGGGACCTGCTTCGGGCTCAGCTTCGGTATAGAAATCTATAAAAGCTACAGATATATTTTCATCCAGACGAACATTTTCGTCTTTACGATTTTCTCTTAATCCACATGCAGTAGCTACTATACTGCGTATTTTTTCGATTTTCTCCTCTTCACTATCACCGATGTTGGCGTTCTCGGTACCAGCACGGTTTATAAAAACCGAAGCGGTAAGATAATCATACTGAATATCCCCCAGTGAAAAACGAGTTATCGTCTCGGTTCGATTGTTATCATAATTAACTGTTTTCTCGCTCTTATCCCAGGTGGAAGTACCTCCTTCGGTACTGACTTCTTGATACTGCGGTATGTTGGTATCGGTACCGGGAACACCGGGCTGGGCGATACTGGTGGACGTTCCTGAATCCTTCTTTATATGTTCACTAACTACAAAGCGACCTTCAGGATCGTGAGTAAAATGCTCATCAACCTGTTCTCTATCGTTAAAATCAAGTTCGGCATTAACCCTGACTACACAATTATCTTTACCCAGAACTTTATCTAGCATGGTCTGAATAGCTTCTTCTTTCTCTTTTTCAAACTCTCTTTTCATGGTCAATTGCATTTTGACCACATCGCCAACATTGCTTACATCAACCGGAAGATCATCTGATACCATGTTGCCATTCTGGTCAACGATAACCACGTTTTCCGACTTAAGGTCTTTTACACTGTTAGCTACCAGGTTAGTTATGGCCTGTACTTCTTTAGGAGTAAGCTTTTTATCATCTCTGGTGTTAATTACTACCGCTGCTTTAGTTTCCTGCTGGTCATCTGAAAACAGTGACTCTTCCGGTAGAGCCAGGTTAACCTTGGCGGCTTTCACTTTTTCCAGGCTCTGAATACTCCGGGCCAGTTCTCCCTGCAAGGCTGCCTGGTATTTCACTTTTTTGTCAGTCTGGGTCTCACCAAAGCTGCTCTGTTCGAAAAGTTCAAAACCGGATTCTCCCCGGGGGATGTTCTCCGCTGCCAGTTTCAAGCGGGCGGAGTCCTTGAGTTCAGAGGGAACCAAAACGGTGGTACCGTTATCCTCCAATTTACGTTTGATTTTCATTTCGTCAAGTTTTTCCGTCACTGCAGCCGCATCTTTATCATCAAGTCCTGCATAAAGCACTTG
This sequence comes from Syntrophomonadaceae bacterium, assembly GCA_028683995.1. Taxonomy (GTDB): domain Bacteria; phylum Bacillota; class Syntrophomonadia; order Syntrophomonadales; family Syntrophomonadaceae; genus UBA4844. The sequence continues at coordinate 4,859 of JAQUGU010000014.1, forward strand.
ATAAGGGTTTTCTTTACCCACACTACTGACCATGATAACAACAGCTACCAGGATAAGTAATGCAACTCCCCCGAACAAAACCTTCTGATTCAAGCTCAGGTTTGACCAGGTGTTTTTGGCCGTCTCGCCCCATTGCTTGATTTTATCAGTAAAACTTTCCATTACCTAACTCCTCAAGATTAGTTACATTTGCATGCGCATAATTTCCTGATAGGCTTCCACTATTTTATTGCGAACTTCTATGGTAAGTTGTAAGGCCAGGTTGGCCTTTTCGTATGCAATCATGGTGTTATGTAGATAATCCTCTCCACCCAGAACAAGTTCTTTGGCGCTGTCAGCAGCATTTTTTTGCAGGTCATCTACTTCTTGAAGTGCATTATTAAGGTATGAAATGAAATCAGTCCGGTTGTTACCTGTTTCCGAACTGGTATTCAGGTTTTTCTTATAATCAGGCGTAAGTGCTGATACAGCACTGTTGAATAACATTTCTGCTTTCAATCCAATAGCCCCCCCTACCTTCCTATATCCAGAGCCCTCATGGCCATGCTCTTGCTGGCCTCGATTACCTTGGCATTGGCCTCATAGGCTCGGGTTGCCGAAATCATGTTAATCATCTCTTCAACAATGTTAACATTGGGGTAATTAACGTAACCCTGTTCGTCTGCATCCGGATGAGATGGGTCATAAACTTTTCTGAAGGGTTGTTCATTTTCGTCTACCGACCGGATTTCTTTTACCCTTACCCCGGAACCCATATTTCCGATTTTTTCTTCCAGTATGCCTGCAAAATTAGCACCCGCTATCTTACCTGGTACCCTGGGGGTACGGGCCTCAAAAACTACTACCTGCCTGCGGTAAGGGCCTTTCCCATTCTGAACCCGGGTAGTTTCAACATTAGCTATATTACTGGCTATGGTATCCATCCGCAAACGCTGGGCGGTAAGTCCAGAAGCACTAATGTCAATAGTATCAAGAAATCTCATGTCCTTACCCCCTTCCGGTAATTGCCATTCTTAATAGACGGATTTCGTTGCTCATGCTCTGACCCAGGGCATCATAAAATAGCTTGTTTTTTGTCATTTTCGCCGTTTCTACATCAATATCGACGTTATTCTCATCATTTCTGTAACTCAAATCTTTCAGCTCCCGAATTTCGGGCTCGATCTGAGTATCTTTTTCCTTTATTTGCATATGCCGTGAATCAGTTGTCCTTAGTTTATCATTAATTGTATTTTTTTCTAGGACTTTTTTAATATTTTCTTCGAAAATTACTTCCCGGCGCTTAAATCCGGGAGTATCTACATTGGCTATATTGTCAGCAATAACTCTATTTCTAACGCTTGCCGTATCCAAACCTTTATTAAGCAAGGACTGGGTCGGGGAGGTAAAAACCTTTTCCAGCATAGTAAAATCACCCCCAGGTATAATTTTCCTTAATATCTTCTACTTAAGCTACTAATATTCCTTCAATCGTTGCAATATTTAATAAAATATATCTATTTTTTGCCACAAAAAACAACCGGGGGTTTTCCGGTTGTTTTACTTATGCTGTAATTCGACCTCTATTTTCCAAGTTCCTCAAACAAATAATCGTTTAAAACCTTGATATAAGTTCCTTTCATCCCCAGGGACCTGGATTCAATTACTCCGGCACTTTCAAATTTTCTAAGCGCACTTACAATTACCGAGCGAGTTATCCCTACTTTATCGGCTATACGGCTGGCCACCAGAAGTCCTTCCATACTGTCCAGTTCTGCGATAATATGCTCTATAGCCTCTTTTTCAGAATAAGAAAGGGTAGCCAGAGCTATCTGCACCGAGGCTTTTTTCCGCGCTTGTTCCTCTATCCTTTCAGACCTTATGCGCATAATTTCATTGGCTACCACAATAGCTCCATATTCAGCCAGAACTATCTCCTCGTCGCAAAACTGCTTGTTCCACCTTACCAGAATAAGGGTACCGATACGCCTGGCCCCACCAAATACCGGGGTAATGGACCATATGCGCCGCGAACAATCGCATTCTGTGCTGTTAATATTAAAAACACATTTGCGCCCTTCTTCCAGCACAATATTAGTTTTCGTCTCCTGAATGCTGGTTAATTCTTGATTAAAGCTTTCTGGAAAACGTTCCGCATGGTTCATCAGGTACTCCACCTGGGAACAGCCAGCACCTTCGGTAAAAGCATAACCACCAATCTGCCCTCTTCGTCCCACAATGAAGACGCTGCATTCTAGATTTTCAGATAATACTTCGGCAATTTCATAAAAGTCAACCGAATTACCCTCTATCTTTTGCAGAATCTTATTTATGGACCTGGATCTTTCTAATAATGTCTTTTGCACCCTTTGCCCCCCCTTAGAGAATATATCTACTAAGATCATCATCCTCCACAATCTTTTTCAATCGTTCGCTAACATAATTACTATCAATAACAATACCTTCGCCCTGCATATAAGGAGCATCAAATAATAAATCTTCCAACACTTTTTCCATAACCGTATGCAATCTTCGAGCTCCTATGTTTTCCGTCCTGGCATTAACTTCATAGGCTATTTCTGCAATATCGTCAATAGCCTCTTCGCTAAACTTAATTTCCACTCCTTCGGTACTTAAGAGGGCACTGTATTGTTTAATTAAGGAATTGTTCGGTTCTACCAGAATTCTTTTTAGATCATCCCGTCCCAAACTCTCCAATTCCACTCTTATGGGAAAACGCCCCTGTAATTCCGGAATTAAATCAGAAGGCTTGCTTACATGAAAAGCACCTGCAGCGATAAACAAAACATGGTCAGTCTTCACCGGTCCATATTTGGTAACTACCGTGGAACCTTCTACTATGGGAAGAATGTCTCTTTGTACTCCCCCGCGGGAGACATCAGGCCCATAGGACCCGTCCCGGCTAGTTATCTTATCAATCTCATCCAGGAATATTATCCCGCCTTCTTCAGCTCTACGAATAGCCTCCCGGTAAACCTCATCGATATCAATTAATCCTTGAGCTTCTTCAAAAGTCAAAATCTTTCGGGCTTCCTCCACTGTAACCCGGCGTTTTTTCTTGTTCTTGGGCAGCAGGTTACCAAACATATCCTGGAGATTGATACCCATTTCTTCCACCCCGGACCCGGAGATTACTTCCATAAACGAAGTGTTTTTTTCCTCCACCTCTATTTCAATAACATCATTATCTAATTCAAAACGAGATACTTTCTGCTTGATAATTTCCCGTTTCTCCTCGATACTTCTGGTTCTGCTCTCCAGTTCTTCATCGTTCTCCTGAATATCCGGGGTCTGTCCCAAGAGAAACTCCAGCGGATTTTTAGCTGCTCTGCTTCTTTTCCGGGGTAAGGGTAAAATATAGTCAACTATGCGCTCTTCAGCCAGTTGCCTGGCCTTGTCCTCTACTTCTGTCATTTTCTCCTGTTTTACCAGACGTATAGACGTTTCTACCAAGTCTCGAACCATGGAATCAACGTCCCGACCTACATAGCCAACTTCAGTAAACTTACTGGCTTCCACTTTTACAAAAGGAGCTTTAACCAGACGGGCCAGACGCCGGGCAATCTCAGTTTTGCCCACCCCGGTTGAACCTATCATAATTATGTTTTTGGGATAGATTTCATCCCTCATGTCGTCGGGTAGGTTTTTGCGGCGATACCGATTCCTGAGCGCAATAGCCACTGCTTTCTTGGCCTTCTGCTGCCCAATTATATATTTATCCAGTTCCTCAACAACTTC
>JAQUGU010000014.1:8696-15172 GCA_028683995.1 Syntrophomonadaceae bacterium
TCTTTATCAGCTACAATTAATAATGCCTCTAATTTTCGCAATACCCGATCTGATCTCCAGTCTCGTGCTATCTCTACTGAAGCCCTGGTCAAATTACCTCCGGACTGTTTTAGTTTTTCTTCAAACTTGGCAAACAGGGTAAAAGCATCTGCAACCGCCCCGGCAAAACCAGCAATTACATTACCATCGTATAGGCGCCTGGTCTTATTGGCATTGCTTTTCATGACCGTATTCTGGCCGAAGGTTACCTGCCCGTCACCTGCTATAGCAGTCTCTTCGCCTTTTTTAACAGCTACAATGGTTGTTCCTAAAAACATTTAATTACCTCCGCGGATGAGTTTCATTATGTATATTTTTTATATTCTCCCTGGTCAAATGGGTATATATCTGGGTAGTGGATAGTTTTACGTGGCCAAGTAGTTCCTGTACTGAGCGTAAATCTGCTCCGTTATTTAGCAGATGGGTGGCAAAAGAATGGCGCAACATATGGGGATTTACTTTTTGGTTCAGAGCTATTTCTTCAACATATTTATTTATTATGTTTCTTATACTTCTTTCGGATAAGCGCTTACCGTATTTATTTAAAAACAATGCGTTACTGCCTTCGGGAGCTTTACGGGCATAACTATTTCTGGCTTCGTTAATATATACTGTAAGAGATTCCCGGGCTTTACTGCCCAGCGGAACAATCCTTTCTTTGTTGCCTTTACCCTTAACTTTAACAATAGCATTGGCCAGATCCATATCCTTAAGATCAATTCCCACCAATTCACTCACCCTTATACCAGTGGCATAAAGAGTTTCCAATACCGCCCGGTCTCTCTTACCCGCAATGGACGTAATATCCGGGGCTGTAATCAGCATCTCAATCTCAACCGGGTATAGAAATCGAGGCAGTTTTTTATCCTGCTTAGGGGTGGCAACCGCAGCGATAGGATTTCCCGGCAGAATATTCTCCCGGCACAGGTACCTGACAAAAGAGCGCATGGATGCTAATTTTCTGGCCATGGTTGCCCGGCTCAGGCCCTGCTCCTGCAAATAGGCCAAATATTCTCTAACCGATTTATGATTAAACAGTTCACCGGGGATTTCTTCCCGGGGGGTTTCATATTTATCCGCCATGAAACCGAAAAACTGTAATAAATCGGATCGATAACTCACCAGAGTCAGATTAGATGCACTTTTTTCAACCCGCATATGATTCAGGAAACCCTCAATATGCTTAAATAACATGATTATCTTGCATCCCATCTTTTTTAAGGCCATGCTAGCACAAGGTAATATAATTTACAAGCTTTTCAAAAACAATTCTGAAAATTTATCCATTTTTTCCAGAGCCCGCACGACATATGCTTGATACCTGAGTTTCTTATCTCGTACCGGTTGGACCAGGGGGGGTAAGAGGCCGAAATTAGCATTTACTGGTTGGAAGTTAGCCGGATCAGCAGTAGTAATAAACTTTATTAAAGCACCTATCATGGTTGTTTCAGGCAAAACTACGGGAGACTCACCTTTTAACATCCTTAAAGCATTAATCCCAGCAACTATGCCGGTAGCTGCCGATTCCATATAACCTTCGACTCCACTAATCTGCCCGGCGAAAAAAATCCTCTGGTTATGCTTAAACTGCAGACCGGGAGTAAGCACTGCCGGACTATTAATATAGGTATTGCGATGCATCACTCCGTATCTCACAAACTCCGCTTTTTCCAAACCCGGTATAAGACGAAAAATTCGATCCTGTTCACCCCAGCGTAAACGAGTTTGAAAGCCTACCATGCCATATATACGCCCCTGTATATCCTCCTGCCTTAATTGCAAGATTGCATAAGGTTTAGATCCTTCACGGTTCTGCTGCAAACCAACCGGGCGCAGGGGGCCAAAACGGAGGGTGTCCTTACCCCTGCGAGCTATAACTTCAACCGGCATACAGGCGTCAAAAAAGTGCTTTTTGTCAATGCTGTGTCCTTCTTTTATATCCGCATTTACCAGTTCTTCATAGAAAGTTTCGTATTCATCCTGGTTCATGGGACAGTTATAGTAATCATCTGTTCCTTTTCCGTAACGTGAGGCTTTGAAGATTATACCTTTATCCAAGCTTTCTTCAGTTACGCTGGGGGCCACGGCATCATAAAAGTAAAGATGTTCTTCCCCGGTTAATTTCTGCAATTCCAGGCCCAAACGGTCTGAGGTGAGGGGGCCAGTGGCAATAATAGTTATCTCATCCTCCGGAATCCGGTTTACCTCTTCTCTGACCACTTCGATAAGGGGTTGAGATATAATCCGTTCACTTACCAGAGAAGAAAACAAATCCCGGTCAACTGCCAGGGCAGAACCAGCAGGTACCCTGGTTTTGTCAGCGCACTCCAGCAATAGAGAACCCAGGGCTCGCATTTCTCGCTTAAGCAAACCCTGAGCACTATTGTCCAGATCTGATTTAAAAGAATTACTGCAAACCAGCTCTGCCAGTTGCGAGGTACGATGTACTGGTGTAGATTTTTCCGGCCTCATCTCATATAGTCTTACCCGTTGCCCTTCTGATGCAATACGGTAAGCAGCTTCACAGCCGGCCAGGCCACCACCTATAACATTAATCCAGGACTGCAAATCAGGTGCTCATCTCCTTGCTGAATTTACATTCGGGGTTATGGCAAACTGCCTCCATTTCCTTGTTGCGATTCTGCTTTTCAACCAGTATATCACCACAGGTGGGACATTTTTCTCCGGTTGGTTTGTTCCAGGAGCGAAACTGGCAATCCGGGTATTTGCTACAACCATAAAAGCGGCGTCCTTTTTTACTCTTCAGAGCAAGAATGGCTCCCCCGCAAAGGGGACAGTCGACTCCCGCCTCTTCCAAAAAAGATTCAGTGTGCCGGCACTCCGGGAAACCTGAACAGGCCATAAATTTGCCGAAGCGGCCATGCTTGATTAGCATCGCTTTGCCGCACTCAGGACAATCTTTGCCCGCCTCTTCATCTTTGATTTCCACTTTTTCAATCATAGCTGAAGCCTTTTCCAGATCAGCGGCAAAGGGGCGGTAGAAAGTGTCTACCACCTGGGTCCAGTTCATTTCACCTTCTTCTATCAAATCCAGGTTTTCTTCCATCCGGGCGGTAAACTCAGCATCCACAATATCATTAAAATTATTCTTGAGCAGGTCAACCACAATAAACCCCAGCTCAGTGGGCGCGAATTGTTTGTTCTGCCTTTCTACATAATTACGTTTGAGAATAGTATCGATTATGGGTGCATAAGTACTTGGTCTTCCGATATTCTTCTCTTCCAGCAACTTTATCAGACTGGCTTCACTAAAACGCGAAGGTGGCTGGGTGAAGTGCTGTTCCGGTCGTGTTTCCTGCAAAAAGACCTTTTCTCCTTTTTTCAGTTGAGGTATATAGTTTTTAACTTCTTCCTCTTCGCTGTCCTTATAGACCTTCTTGTAACCAGCAAATTTAAGCTGTGAACTGCTGGCCCGCAGACCGTATTCTCCTGCGGCAATATCCACCGTGAGGGTATCGTAGACAGCCGGGGTCATTTGACTGGCGACAAATCTATCCCAAATCAGTTTATACAGGCGATACTGGTCACGGCTTAGAAACTGCTTGATACTCTCCGGAGAGCGCGTAGCAGAAGTGGGCCGGATAGCCTCATGGGCATCCTGGGCTCCTTGTTTGTTTTTATATTCATTGGGCGAGTTGGGTGCGAACTGCTCACCATACTGGGAGCGTATGTAGTCCAGCACTTCCATCTGGGCAGACCCTGCCACCCGGGTGGAATCAGTTCTAAGGTAGGTAATCAAACCTACTGTTCCTTCTTTTCCAATCTCCAGGCCCTCATAAAGTTCCTGCGCCACCTTCATGGTCCGTTTAGAATAGAAGTTGAGCCGGCGGGCACCTTCCTGCTGCAAAGTGCTGGTTATGAACGGAGGCGCTGCCTTTTTGCGCTTTTCTTTTTTCTCCACTTTGGTGACCGTTAATTTATTATCCTCCAGGCTCTTTACTATCTCATCCTTTTGCTGTTCTGAACCTATTTCAATCTTTTGTTCACCCCTGGTGCTAAGACGAGCCAGAAAGCTTTTACCTTCTGCAGTTGTCAGAACCACCTCTATGGTCCAATATTCCTCAGAAACAAATTTTCTAATTTCCTCTTCCCGCTCACAAATCAAGCGCACTACTACTGATTGTACCCGACCCGCACTTAAGCCTTTACGAACCTTACTCCAGAGCAAAGGACTCAAATTATATCCCACCAGTCGATCCAGAACTCTTCTGGCCTGTTGAGCATTTACCCGGTCCATGTCAACCTGGCGCGAATTTTTTATAGCACTTTTAACCGCTTCTCGGGTAATTTCATTAAACTCTATCCGGCATTTTTCGCCCGGGGGTATTTTTATAGCATTCTGCAGATGCCAGGCTATAGCTTCCCCTTCACGGTCAGGGTCAGTTGCCAGCAACACCCGAGAAGCCTTCTGAGCTTCTTCCTTAATCTCTTTGAGCAGGGTACCTTTGCCCCGTATAGTTATATACTGGGGTTCAAAATTATTATCCACATCTATGCCCAATTTGCTCTTGGGCAAATCCTTGATATGGCCAACCGAAGCCTTAATAGTATAACCTTTGCCAAGAAATTTCCCTATTGTTTTAGCTTTCGCAGCAGACTCGACGATGAGCAGAGTAGTTGCCGCCAAAAAAATCACCTCTCCACCATACTGGTATTATATTCTCACATAATAATTACCCGGTAAGGATTTAATTATACCTTCAAATTCAAGTTTAAACAAAACCGTACTCAGAGTGCCTATTTCTAACCCGCTATTTTGAATTAATTCATCAAAATGCAGGGATTCATTAGCTAAAAGCTCCAGTACCAGTTTTTCATTATCATCCAAAAGTAGCAAACGATCCTGTTTTAGAGTTCCGGGCGTACGATTGATATCATAATATTCTTCAAGAATATCTTCAATACCTGTTATCAATATTGCTCCTTGTTTAATAAGATTATTTGGTCCCGCACTAGTTTTGCTATTAATAGGACCCGGTACCGCAAAAACATCGCGCCCTTGTTCCAGAGCAAAATCAGCAGTAATTAAGGCGCCACTTTTTTCTTTGCCCTCAACTACTACCACCCCGCGGCAAAGGCCAGAAATAATGCGGTTTCGCAGCGGAAAATTAGCCGGTTCCGGATGAGTATGCAGAGGAAATTCACTAATTACGGCTCCACTGGCGATTATTTCTTGAAACAGTTTGCGATTTTCGGGAGGATAAACAACATTGAGCGCACTTCCCATAACCGCTATAGTCTTTCCGACTTCTAACGCTCCCCGGTGAGCCTCGCTGTCAATCCCGCGGGCCATGCCACTTACAATTACTATACCCGATTCAGCCAGTTCTCTAGCCAATTTACGGGCTACGTTTCTACCGTAAACAGAAGCAGCACGAGAGCCAACAACAGCCAAACAACTTTGCCCGGCAACTTCGATATCTCCGCGGTAGTAAAGAATGACCGGCGGGTTGCTTATATTTCTTAAATTCTGAGGATAGAGAGATTCGTCCCAGGTGACCATTTCTATATCCTCAGACCGGTATTCTTTCATTAGGATTTCAGGCGAGCTTTTTCTTTTTTTCAGCAGATTATCAATAATCTCCGGTTTCAGAAACGAAGCATAAAGAGTTTTACTATCCGCTTCAAAAAAGTTTTGAAAGCTGCCAAATGCATCCTTTATCTTCCATAGGCTTCTGTTGCCCAAACCTGGTATAGAGTGGATTGTGCATAAAATAGCTTTTTCCAGCCTGTCCATTATTTATACCTCTATAAATTTACTGACCAGCGTCAAATCTTTTAACCTAAAGTCATTGATAACATAAAAAACGCAAGTGAGCAATAGGCAATAGCTATAATCAACATTAATGTTGATTTTTTCCTATAGAGTTTAAGCCTGTGAGATTATAGGGCTTTAATGATAATACTTGTAGTCGTGGGAAATTTTACGTTCCTAAACTTAATCAAACCCGGGGAAAATACAATAAGGATTTCACTGCACAAAAAACGAACCACCCATATACTGGGGACCAGTAAAATACTATTAAAAATTGAAAGGAGTGGAACCATGTTACTGGGAATGATGGATTACAAAAACTCGATAGCCAAGAAAATATTAAACCAGGATAAAATTGACCCAGGTACTTTTAGCTTCCTGGAACCTGGTTGGTGGGCACTGCATGCAACTACAATTACTGCCGCCGTTATGCTGGGCAGTATGTTATCAAAAAGATCTCGAAATAATATGTAAAAGAGGTAACAATGTTAATTTATAGTAGTGAACCCATTAGAGATTTAAATAATAGGTTAAGGGTACCCACCACCAGTTATTATCTTGATGATTATGATATCTATGAAGAAGTCTGGCTACCGGTTGGTGATGATAAAGAAGGCGATATCAACAGCCTGATCGAACAACAAAGATTGTATCGGGATTA
>JAQUGU010000015.1:0-2839 GCA_028683995.1 Syntrophomonadaceae bacterium
ATAAAGTGATGAGCCAGTTGGGCGAGGTAGGTAGGACCAGTGCGCCCCTGCACAATCGTCTGGAACTTACCCAGCAGTACAGCGAAGTAGAAAAGCAGATCAGCTTATTGCAGAAAGAAAAAGAAACCCTGCAGCAGACGGAATGTACTGAACAGTGCAAGTTGGATGAAATTGAACAACAGCTCCAGGGTTATTTACAGCAGAAAGCGGCACTGGACAAAGAGTTGGAAATGACTACATTAGAAATTTACTTTGTGGGTGAAGTTAACCCCTAATTTAATAAGCTTACTTTGAGGCAGGAAGAGATTCCTGCCTTTTTTAATGTGATAGATTTTTTCTTCCTTCGGGGTAGTGTTATAATTAGCAAAAGCTTCTTAAGGCAGCTGCCTGGTTGCCTATGGCTATTATAAAGGTGGGGTTACCATGCCGGAAAAGAAATTGATGTTAATTGATGGAAATAGTCTGCTGTATCGCGCCTTTTATGCGCTGCCCCTGTTGCATAACCGGGAAGGGGTATACACCAACGGAGTCTACGGTTTCCTGACCATGTTTAATCGGGTGACCGCCGGTGAACAGCCCAGCCATATTGTGGTGGCTTTTGATATGGATCGCAAAACCTTTCGCAGTGAAATATATGGTGAATACAAGGCTAATCGTTCGGCTCCTCCAGAGGAACTGCAGGGACAGTTCCAGCTGCTACGTGATGTTCTAATTGCCCGTAATGTCCACTATATTGAAATACCCGGCTATGAGGCTGACGATATTATAGGCACCTTAAGCAAGCGGGCTGAGGATGAAAATTTGGACTGTCTGATTGTTACTGGTGATGGAGATGCCCTGCAATTAGTATCTGATCGGGTACAGGTATTGATGACCAAAAAAGGTATTACTGAAATGCAAATCTATAACCCGCAGCAGGTAAGAGAAAAATGGGAAGTTGAGCCCGGGCAAATGATTGAGATTAAGGCTCTGATGGGGGATGCTTCCGATAACATACCCGGAGTACCGGGGGTAGGCGCTAAAACTGCGGTCAAGCTTATAAAAGAATACGGCAATATCGAAAACCTTTACCAGCACCTGGGAGAGATAAGCGGGCGTAAACTGGTGGAAAGGCTTACCGAGAACCGGGATCAGGCCTTTATGAGCCGTGAGCTGGCTACCATTGTCAGAGATATGGAGCTGGAATGGAATTTGGATAAGTTTAAAGTAGAAGAGCCCGACCGCGATCGTCTGGTGGAATTATATAAACAGCTGGAATTTAATAATTTTCTCAATACTCTGCAGGAAAGCAGTAAGACTGGCCGGGAAGTAAGTATTGATGACATAAACGTCATAGATTTGGAAACAGAGGAACAGGCGGCGGAGTTTGGAGCTGCCCTGGACGCTGAACTGCCGCTGGCTATGTACATCGACACTAATTACCATCACCCTATGTGGGCAAAAATTAAGGGCATATACTTTGAACAGAACGAGCAGGTGTATCATTTACCGATAGGAGAGCGGGCCAGCTACCGCCTGGAATGGGTGAGGCCCTTGCTGGAGAGTGCTGGTATCCCCAAATATCTGCATAATGCCAAGTATGCTCAGGTATTGCTGATGAGGTATGGACTGAAATTACAGGGTGTGGTCGGTGATAGCTTGCTGGCTGCTTACATAGATGAACCCAGTTTTGAGGGGGATGAGTTAGGTGCGCTACTATTTAAATACTTGGATATCAACGTACCTGGTAAGCATCCAGCACTTCTAGTTTCTCATCTCCGTCCCCTGCTCAAGCGGTTGGAGGATAATATTCCCGCTGAACAAGAGTCCCTGCTTAAAGATTTGGAGATGCCGGTATCCGAAGTACTGGCATATATGGAGTTTACCGGCATCAAGGTAGAACGGGAAACGCTTAAGCAGCTGTCCGGGGAGATGGCTGGGGGAATAGAGCGTGCTGAAAGACAGATATTTGAGCTGGCGGGGCAGGAGTTTAATATAAACTCACCCAAACAGTTGGGGAAAGTATTATTTGAGGATATGGGGCTGCGAGTGGTGAAAAAGACTAAAACCGGTTATGGTACTGGCGCCGAAATACTGGAAGAGCTCTATGACGACCACGAAATCATTGCCCATATCCTGAACTACCGGCAGCTTACCAAACTAAAATCGACCTATGTGGATGCCCTGCAAGAGTTAATTCACCCGGACACCAACCGGGTACACACCATATTTAAACAGGCCCAGACTGCTACCGGACGTCTATCCAGTGTGGAACCCAACCTGCAAAACATACCTATAAAGATGGAAGAGGGGCGCCGCATCCGCAAAGCCTTTACCGTAGCTAATGAGGAGCGTATGTTGATGTCAGCAGACTACTCCCAGATAGATTTGCGGGCTCTGGCCCATATCAGTGGGGATGAGAGCCTGATAGAGACCTTTCACCAGAACATAGATATTCATACCCGGACGGCTGCCCAAATATTTCATGTTCCCCTGGATCAGGTGGACAGTGAATTACGCCGTCGGGCCAAGGCAGTTAATTTTGGTATTATTTACGGCATAAGCGACTTTGGCCTTTCCCGGGATACCGGGGTAAGCCGAAAGGAAGCCCGCCGCTATATAGACAATTATCTGGATTCCTACCCGGGAGTTAGACAATACATGGAGGATATCGTCAAATTCGGCCAGCAGCATGGTTATGTAGAAACCTACTTGAAACGGCGCCGCTACCTGCCTAACCTTAATGCTAAAAATAAAATGCAGCAAGCATTTGCCCGGCGAATGGCTTTAAATACACCGATTCAGGGTACCTCCGCAGATATAATAAAACTGGCCATGATAAAGGTTTTTGACCAGCTAA
>JAQUGU010000015.1:2939-15087 GCA_028683995.1 Syntrophomonadaceae bacterium
GCCACAACTTTACGGCAAGACTATAAAAAATATCCGCCGCCGCGGGAAATTCCTGATTTTTGAACTGGGCCGCAACCTTAACCTCATATTTCACCTGGGTATGAGCGGCCGTTTCTATATGCTGGCCGCAGCCGAAGAACCGGCAGAAAAACATGTTCATGTAATCGTGCATCTTAACAATAACATCAGCTTAATTTACCAGGATCCCCGCCGGTTTGGCGGAGTATGGCTGGTTAGAGATCGGGAGCGCTTTTTTAGCCATATGGGAAGGGAACCCTTGTCTTCCGATTTTACCGCTGCCTATTTGGAAGATATTCTTAAGCAGCGTAAAGCCCCGGTGAAGAACTTGCTGTTAAATCAGCATCTCATCAGTGGTATCGGTAATATTTATGCTGATGAAGCACTGTTTACTGCCGGTATCCGCCCGGATCGCCCGGCAGCTTCACTATCCCGGCAGGAGATTAAGATACTGCACCGTTCTATAAGAAAAGTTTTACGCCAGGGTATTAAACTTCGGGGTACTACCTTTCGTGATTACCGGGATGCATTTAATGAAAGCGGTGGTTTTCAGGATTACCTTAAAGTTTACGGGAGGCATAATCAACCTTGTTCACAGTGCGGCAAGCTTATCCAGCGTATCCGTATAGGTGGGCGCAGTACCCACTTTTGTACCAACTGCCAGCGCTAGAGCCTTAGTAACACTTTGATACTTTTGTCCATATAGTAGATTGAACCTTGCTAATTATGGATAGGAGTGTTGCCCATGGACTACCTGACTATAGCCTTATTCGGCCTGGCAGTAAGTGCAGACGGTTTTGCGGTAGGAATGGCTTACGGCATAGGTAAGATTAGGATACCCTTCTTCTCCCTCTTGGTAATATCCCTGGCCTCAGCTCTGGCGGTAAGCTTATCCATGCTCTGTGGCAAAGGCCTGGCGGAATTGCTTTCGCCCCAAATATCCTCCTATGTGGGTGCCATTATTATCCTGGGTCTGGGAGTTTACTTTCTTCTTACGGCGGGTAAAGACAAAATCGACTCCCTGGAAAATGACCAGGAAAAACCCCTCCTGGCATTTAGTATAAAACCGCTGGGTATAATTGTGCAGATACTCAAACAACCCTCCCGGGCGGACTTCGACTGTTCCGGAGAAATAAGTACCAGTGAGGCCTTTTTCCTGGGATTGGCTCTGGCTATGGATGCCCTGGGGGCAGGAATAGGAATTGCCATGACCGGAAGCAATATTTTATATACTGCCGTGTGTGCTGGTATGTTAAAATTTATATTAGTTAATAGCGGAATTTTCCTGGGAAGTAAAATCAATGCCAGGGAGTTAAAAGCTGTTACAGCGCTGGTTCCTGGGATGGTTTTTATCGCTATCGGGATCATGGAAATATTATAAAAATAGACACTGAAAACACTGAATACTATGAAAGACACTGAATTAAACGTACCTGGTACTTGCATTAAACACTCGTTAACGTGGGTGAAGACTGGGTTGCGAATAGGGCATGGGGGGGTAACATGAAAATAATTGGTTTAACTGGTGGTATAGCAACTGGTAAAAGCATTGTTGCTTCAGTTTTCAGGGAACTGGGGGCAATTATACTTGATGCCGACCAGATAGCCCGATTGGTGGTTTTACCTCATCAACCTGCCTGGGAAGATATTGTAGAGTTTTTTGGCCCTCAGGTCGTAAATGAGGACGAAAGCCTTGACCGTGCCAAAATCGGAGAGATTGTTTATAATAACCCCGATTCCTTGAAAGAACTTAATCGCTTCACCCATCCACGTATCATGCAATATTATAAAGATGAACTGCGCAGGATTAAACTGGAACAGCCGGATGCCATTGTTGTCCTGGAAGTTCCGCTGCTGTACGAGACTAATATGGATAAACTGTGCCAGCAGGTGGTAGTAATCTGCGTTGATCGTGAAACCCAGATAAATCGGCTGATGAAACGGGATAAAATGAGTTACGAGGATGCGGTAAGGCGGGTCAACGCTCAGATGCCAATGGATGAGAAGGTCCGGCGGGCGGATTTCGTAATTGACAACCGGGGCAGTATGGTGGAAACAAAAGAAAAAGCCACCAAATATTACAATGAAATTTTAACCCAGGCTTAAATACAATGTAATAACAGGAAAATAGCCGGAGGTTTTAATATTGATATACAGTAAAAAAAGATTTTCTACCATAATGTGGCTAAGTATCTTTATATTTTTAGCCATAGTGTTAACCTTCCCCCGGTGGATAAGCATATTCTATCCTGAGCCCCACCGTAACCTGGTCTTTTCGGCCTCTTATCAGTGTGATGTTGATCCTTACCTGGTTTTTGCCATTATTCGGGCAGAAAGCAAATACCAAAATGCGGCCCAATCTTCGGTTGGGGCGCGAGGACTGATGCAAATCATGCCCGAGACAGGACAGTGGATAACGGAACAGCAGGGAATAGAGGATTTTGACCCCGATAGCCTGCATGATCCAGAAACCAACATCCGCCTGGGTTGCTGGTATCTGGGCGATTTAAACCGGGAGTTTAATAACAATACTCCTATGGTGGTAGCGGCCTATAACGCAGGCCGAGGCAAACTGAAAGAATGGGTGGTAAACGGACAGTGGGACGGCAGTCCCGAAACCATTGATAATATTCCTTTTCAGGAGACCAGGCTTTACGTAAAAAACGTGCTTAAAAACTACGAGGCCTATCAGGCGATATATAAATGACTATAGGGTGCTGGTAGCAGATAGTATCAGTACGGCAAAGTGCGGTGGTAACCCGAAATAGCGAGGTTATTTTTGTGCCCGGAGCCGATAATGGCAAAAAACTGGAATAAAACAGAAGCTTGTCTAATATAATTGCCTTATAAACATAGTAAAAAGGGGGACAAGTGGATGTTTAATTCACCCAAAAAGCTATTCTTCATCGGCTCACTGCTGCTTTTAATAGCTATACTGGCATTTTTTATACATAGACATAACCTGGCTGTTTACACCGCCAATCTGGATACCCGGTCTTTTAATGCGGGTGTGTGCAGGCCAGTCAATTCGGTGGAACCTGCCACTATATCCGAGCACCAGGAGCGTTTGATTGCTGCTGCTATTTATGAAGGCCTGCTTTGCTACGATGCCAAATCCGGGGAACTACAGCCCCGGCTGGCCCGGAAATGGAAATACTCTTCCGATGGCAAAACCCTGACTATACATCTAAAAGAAAACATAAAATTTCATAACGGCAAAAAACTTACCGCAGGTGAGGTTAAATCAGCCTGGGAAAAGAGCTTTAGCGAGAGCAAAGAATGGTCCAACATCAGCCTGTTCCTCTCCATTGTTGGCAGTAATGCCATGCTGGACGGCTACAAAAAAGAAATATCCGGCATCCAGGTGGTAAACGATGGAACCCTGAAAATAGTATTTGACCAACCCAACACGGCCTTTACCTATATGCTAACCAGCCCCGTATTCTGGGTGTACGACAGTAGTGCGGAAAATAGTCCTGCTCCCGGTACCGGGCCTTACCTGCTTAAAGAAAAACAGGAGGACAAAGACTTTCTTTTACTCCGTAACGAAAAATACCACCGGGGAATGCCCCGCCTGGCGGCAATTAATTTCAGGATTTACGATGATGAAATAACAGCTCTGGAGGACTACAAATCAGGTAAACTCGATTACCTGGACTCTATACCCTTCAACCAGCTAAAAGCAATCAAAAAAGACCCGCAATATAAGAAACTTTACCTGAGCAGGCCGCTTTTAAACACCTATTCCCTGGTCTTTCATGTCAACAAACAGCCCTTTGTGGATGGCTATCTGCTGCGGCGGGCATTAAACTATGCCATTGACCGCAAAGCTATCAATGATACTATTTTGGGGGGAGCCTATATCCCGGCACGGGGCGCAGTTCCCTCCGGGATGGCGGGATACAAGAGTAATATGAGCGGCTATAGCTATGACCCGGAAAAAGCCCGGCAGCTACTGGAGGATGCGGGCTATATCGTCGGTGACCAGTTAATACCTGTCTTAATCAGCTATGACAATGATGATGGGCACCGTGCGGTAATGGAAATGGTGGCCCAGCAGCTCAACCAGGTCGGGATTTCGGTGGAGTTTAGCCCCATGGAATGGGATTACTACAAAAAACAACTGGGAAAAATGCAGATTGCCTGCGGGCGGGTAAGCTGGTATGCTGATTATCCCGACCCGGATAACTTCCTGTATAGCATGTTCCACAGCTCCAAAATCGGGGTCAGCAACTACTCGGCCTATCATAATCCCCAGGTGGATAAACTGCTGGACTCCTCCCGTAAACAAGTGAACGCGGAGAAACGCCTGGAATTTTTGCACCAGGCGGAAGAAATAATTGTAGATGATGCCCCCTGTTTGTGGCTGTTTCAAAAGTGTGCTCATAAATTAATCGGCGAAAACGTATCCTCCCTGAGCGTGGATAACATGGAGATAATAGACTGGTACCAGGTGGAACTGCGCAAACCCGATATAGATGAGGAGAAAGATAAAGTGGTTAAGGGGCGGAAAAAAGTATAAACTTATATTTAGTGCGTATCAGATGAAGGAGAAGTCAGGCCTGAAACCAGTATTCTACAGGCTACCGAGCAAGCGCAGAGCAATTGACACCAACCCCAAACCATTATATAATTATTTTCGTCGGGATACCGATAACTTAATAATTGTGTCGGAGTGGTGGAACGGGCAGACACGTACGTTTGAGGGGCGTATGCCGAAAGGTGTGCGGGTTCAAGTCCCGCCTCCGACACCATCGAAAAATAGGGAGCTGAGAGGCTCCTTTTATTTTTTCTGAATTTAATCCAGAACCTTAATACAACAATGTTAAAAAAATCATCGGTCTGAAGATTAGCGATAATCTATGAGTAACAGCCCCGATGTATAATGCTCTTCTGCTTAATCTTCAACAATCCCCAATTCCTTAAGCTTGTGATAAAGATAAGTACGATGGATGCCAAGCATTTGAGCTGCCCTGGTTTTATTTCCATTGGCGGCTTTCAATGCAGCTTCGATTGCATCTTTTTCTCCACTTTCCCTGCCTTCTTTCAGGCTCCTTATATGAGGATGGTTCGGCGCACCGTGTAGCTGATGCTGAAGATTTCGGCCGCCAAATCTGGTTAAATTGTCTACGTCGATTATACCCTTATCTGCGTCAACACAAGCGCGTTCCATAAGTGTTTCGAGTTCTCTTACGTTCCCCGGCCAGCTGTAATTGCTCATCAAAGTCAGTGCTTCCTTTGAGATACCCTGTATTTCAGTTCCGTTTTCCTGATTATATTTGCCTATAAAGTATTCGCACAGCATGGGTATATCCTCCCGGCGCTCCCGAAGCGGAGGTGCGATCACCTGGAAAACATTCAACCTGTAAAACAGATCTTCGCGAAAGTGTTTTAACCCGGCCCCCTGGCGCAGATCAACATTGGTGGCTGATATAATGCGCACATCCAGCGGTATGGTCCTGGTTCCCCCGACACGTTCCAGTTCCTGCTCCTGAAGTACTCTAAGCAGTTTAGGCTGCATGATATATGGCAGATCGCTGATCTCATCCAGGAATATGCTGCCGCGATTGGCCAGCTCGAATCTTCCGGGCTTTCCGCCTCTTTTTGCCCCGGTGAAGGCTCCTTCTTCATAGCCAAACAGTTCTGATTCCAGAAGGTTTTCCGGAATGCTGGCGCAGTTAACCCCTATGAAGGGATTATTCCGGCGCCTGCTTTCCTCGTGGATAGCATGGGCAAAGAGTTCCTTCCCGGTGCCGGTTTCTCCATAAATGAGCACGGGAGAATTGGTGCGGGCGATCCTTCTCACCCTGTCCTTGGCTTCCAGGATCGCCTCGCTCTTTCCAATGATCCCGGCCAATGAGTACTTGGCATGTGAAAGGTGCTTGACCTGTTCCTTATAATAGGCAAGTTCAGTAGAGAGGTTGGAAAATTTAACCGCAAAATTACGGGCTTCATCCATATAGCGAAAAATACTGACGCCCGCAGCCCCAATAATCTGGCCACGGGAAATAATAGGTATGCGGGAAACAATGTGGGCCCGGTGGCCATATCCCCATACATCGGCAATAATAGGCTTTCCGGTCTCAATAGTCTCCAGCAGGCGTGATTCTGGAAAAATATCAAGGATATGGCGTCCCAAAACGTCTTCGCGTTTGAAGCCCGAGATTTCTTCATAGTACTCTGTGAAAATCAGTATGGTTCCTTTGTCATCGATAATAATAGCGCCATCAAAGCCTGAAAAGACGGTCTCGATTATATCCAGAACTTCCGGTGAAAGTTCATCCAACTGAAGTGTTTTATGATTCAATTTAGGTGATTTCATCGATTACCCGCCTTCCATTTTTAATTACTTAACGCAAAAGTATGACGAGCACTATCCATTAAGGTTTAGATCCAGCCGATTTTTTTCGCCTCGAAGGTTAGTCTTTCTCTAAAATCGGGGTGGGCAATGTTGATAAGCTGTTTAACTCGGTTGGAAATTGATTTATTCTTCAGCATAGCCGAACCATATTCAGTTACAATCCACTGCACATCATTGCGGCTGGTGGATACCACTGTACCGGGTTCTAGCGTGGGATTTATCCGCGAACACAAATTACCCTCTTTATCCTGATAGGTAGAGTTCAAAGCCAGTATGCTCTTGCCGTTTTTGGCCTTCTGAGCCCCCAGGACGAAATTAACCTGCCCGCCCGTGGCGCTGTACTGACGGGTGCCGATCGATTCCGAAGCTACCTGTCCGGTCAGATCAAGTGAAATAGCGTTATTTACCGAAACGATATTTTCATTCTTGGCAATTATGGCCGGATCATTGGTATAGCCTATTTCAAAAGCTATGAAATCCTGGTTTTTATCTAAAAATGAATACAATTCCTGAGTACCCACCGCAAAGGTATAAACAGATTTACCTGGCATATGGGTCTTGAGGCTGTTGTCAGCCGCCCCGCATTTGAGCAACTCCATGATGGAATTCGATACCACCTCGGAATGTATCCCTAGATGTTTTTTATGTTTCAGGAAATGCCCTATAGAATTGGCCAGGCCACCAAGCCCCAATTGTATAGTGGACCCATCAGGGATCATATCGGCAATCTCGGCAGCGATCCGTTCTTCTACTGACGTTATAGGGATCTCAGGCATCTCAAAAAGCGGCGAATCATTCTCCACGATTCCG
The DNA here is from genome assembly GCA_028683995.1 of Syntrophomonadaceae bacterium. Taxonomy (GTDB): domain Bacteria; phylum Bacillota; class Syntrophomonadia; order Syntrophomonadales; family Syntrophomonadaceae; genus UBA4844. The sequence continues at coordinate 10,129 of JAQUGU010000015.1, forward strand.
TTTATCTGGGAAACATGTATTTGATAATCGGGACTGATCAACCACGGAGTATTTCGATTTACTTCCACAAAGACCAATTCTGCTTGTTCCCGGATACTGTGCGGCACCAGACCGGCAAACAGAGACAGGTTCATATAACCATTCTCATCCGGTGGCGTCACCATAAAAGCTATCTTGGTAGGCTTGGCATCGTGAGCCCATTCCGCCATACTGCCCAAGTGATTGGGTACGAAATCCAGTGTGCCCCAGTCCATGCATAAGCGTTCTGCCGGTCCGACGAAAATGGTTTGTATCTGGATTCGGCCTTTATTTTTAGGCAGCATATAATCATGGATAGAGGTAGCGAAGCCCTGTAAGACTTGGACGTTTTCAAGCTCCTCGGCCCGGGCTCCAAAAGCTTTACCAATAGCCGGTGGTATACCTGTCCCTCCACCCATGCCGATCGTATCACCACTGTTAAAAAATGAAGCCACATACTCCGGGGTCACCAATTTGTTTTGATATTCTTTTTGCCAACTCACCAACAACACTCCTTCAAAATAAGTTAATAAACACCTTAAGTGCAAAAAACATACCAATCTGGAAACGACGGTAAACCGACATTCTCTCTCTACACTTATTGCCAAAACTGTTATATATAGCATACGGCTCTCATAGCAGTTCAAGAGATATTGGCATTTGAAGGAGTGTTATATATAAAATACACCTGTTATATATAAAATACAATCATTTATTGCTGATAATGATTTGACATCGTATGGATCCGTGGGTTCAAGTCCCGCCTCCGACACCATGGAAGCCAAAAATAAAGACCTGGCCCTTTTCAATCTGATGGAAGAGTTAAAAAAAGTACCATATATCAGTTTTATTAATCAGGCCAGTATAGAGGTTTAGTTTACAATAAGTCCGGGGACTGTCCCCGGACTTATTTATCCACGGTATTCCTTCTGCCATTTGCCTTTAAACTGGGGTTTGCGCCCTTCTCTAAAGGCGGCTACTCCTTCCTTAAAATCGTCGCTGGCCCAGGTTAGAATTTGATATTGAGATTCCAATTCTTGCTGCTGGTAATATGTATTATGCATGGCGGCGCGCAGCAGCTTTTTATCATAAGCCATGGCCAACATAGGACCGGAGGCAATTCTTTCCGCCCATTTGCGAGCTTCGGGGAGTAATTGATCTACAGGGACCACGCGGTTAAAGAAACCCAGTTCTTCCGCTTGCGGGGCATCAATTTTTCTCCCCAAAAAGAGGATTTCGGCTGCTTTATGATAACCCAGCTTGCACACCAGGTGATAAGAGGTTCCCGAGTCGCAGGTAAAACCTATTTGCCGAAAAGCGAAAAAAAGAGATGCATTTTCTGCACCGATAATTAAATCGCAGGCCATCATCATGGATAGAGCAGCACCGGCAACTAAACCGCTAACAGCCGCGATTACCGGTATTTCCAGGTTGTAAAACAAGTTAACCGCATCGCATGCAGCTTCAAATGTCCATTTGGCTTTCTCCACACTTTCCATATCGGATAGCAAATCAATATCACCACCGCTGGAAAAAGCATACTCTGTACCGGTTAAAATCAAAACCTGGGCTTCAGGTGTCTTGCGCAGGAGAATTATAGCTTCCAGGATATTACGCAGGTTTTCCTCATTAAAAGCGTTCAGGCGTGCTGCATCGGTCATAGTCAGAGTAGCTACGCCGTTCTCCTCCACCTCCAGGGTGCAGGAGGATAATTCTTTACGCAGCAGTGTCATTATATTACCTCCCCCATAATATATTCAGCCACCATACTAATAGTTGGGTGGGCTGATAACCCTTGTAATAGTGACTCATATACTAATATTAGTAACTTAAGTCTAATTATAGACCCATAGTTCTAGTTGTCAACCCTGCATTATTATGGAAGCACTTACAAAAAACCTGATTAATTGCCTCGCCTTTTGTCACCTACCTTATCTTATTTACCTGGGGTAGTTTGGGCTGATTGGCGGGTGTAGGGGGTTAATGTGTTATACTAATTGCAAAAAAACAAAGAGGGAGAGACTGTGAGTACCAAAGAAATGATCCTGGAAGCAGCCCGGCAACTGTTTAATGAACACCGTTCTACCAATGTCAGTACCAAAGTAATTGCAGCGGAGATGGGTATTAGCCCGGGTAACCTATATTATCACTTTCGTAATAAAGAGGAGATTATTCGCTGCATCTATGACCAGCTTTCCGCTGCCATGGATACCCTATTCTGGGATTCTGAGGCCAGACAAAGCGAAGCCGGCATTGTTCAATTCTATAAAGATTTTGGCAAACTGCAAAAGCATTATCGCTTCTTTTATCTGGAGTTAAGTGTGCTGGTGTGCAATGACCCCATTCTATTGGAAACCTACCGGCAGCGCTCCGACCGTGTAATGAGGCAATTTAATAATGTGTTTCTTTACTGGGTCTCCACCGGGATTATGAAAAAGTTCAAATCTGATGCAGAGCGAGAAATGCTGGTGTTAAACGTGTGGACTCTGGGACAATTGTGGCTAACTCATGCTGATATACTGGACGCCAACATTCCCCCGGAGGTTATTCAGAAAGGAATCTTAAGGCTGCATGCCTTGCTCCGCCCCTACTTTACAGCCAAAACTAATAAGAAAATGGAAAGGCTATTGCAGGGATAAAGGTGAATACAAAAATCCTGGCTTGATTTGATTAAGGCTGGACATCATGTAAAACTAGAGGCAAATTCATGCTATACAAGGCGGGTGAGTAGTTTGAGGATTTCTTTTGGTTATGTAGCCATGTCCGTAGTGCTGAAAGACTGTTCCCCATCAAGGACTATAACAGTGCAGAACCTGTCCAAAATAGATAGTGAAAAAGCCCGGTTTGCCAGGTTGAGCTCAATTGCGCGAGAAAATCTGAAAAATACCCAGCGGCTGTTTTTTCACAACCAGGCTCATGATATTAAGGTATTTCGTATCACTTCAAAACTGATTCCGCTGGCTACCCATCCTGTAACCGAAAACTGGGATTGGTTTGTTGAGGTAAAAGATGAGCTTAAAACCATGGGGGATTATGCCAGGAATAATGGTTTTCGCCTTAGTGCTCATCCTGACCATTTTACGTTATTAAATTCCCCCCGGGAGGAGGTTACCGAGGCTTCTATTAGGGATTTAGAGTATCATCTCCGGATACTGGATGGCATGGGATTAGATTCATCAGCTAAACTGGTTATTCATGTAGGCGGCAGCTATAACAATAAAGAAGCGTCGTTAGAGAGATTTATACAAAACTACAAACTTCTTTCCAGCGAGCTGAAGCAAAGACTGGTTCTGGAAAACGATGATAAGATTTATACCGCCCGGGATGTTCTAGGTTTGTGCCAGCAATTAAAAATTCCCATGGTTCTGGATATTCATCATCACTGGTGTAATAACCATAATGATAATATCGGGGAATATTTAGAGGATATTTTTGCTACCTGGGATGGTGAAGCCCGACCCCCTAAAATTCACCTGTCCAGTCCCAAAGATGAAAAACACTTCAGGAGCCATGCGGACGATGTTGAGGCCTCGTTTCTTCTTAATTTTTTGGCTCTGGCCAAACAACTGGACCGGGACTTTGATGTGATGATAGAAGCCAAGAATAAAGACCTGGCCCTTTTCAATCTGATGGACGAGTTAAAAAAAGTACCATATATCAGTTTTATTGATGAGGCCAGGATAGAGGTTTAGTTTACAATAAGTCCGAATATGTCCGGGGACTGTCCCTGGACTTATTACTGTTTTGGCCTCTAACTAAGGAGAGGCAAGTGTTAGAATGCAGCCTATTTGATTGCCAGACTCAAGCAAAAAACGATAATATAATGACATTTATGATTTCCATTATGTTACAATTACTCTGGTGTACTTTTTGTAAGGAGTGATTATAGTAGAAATTCAAATAATAACCGATAACTGTTGTGACTTACCTCCCGAATTATTAAAACGATATAATATCACAGTCGTGCCTTTAAGAGTGAGATTCGGGGATGAGGAAATCCTGCCGGAGAATTTTGATAACGCTGCTTTCTATGAGCGCTTAAAAACATCACCTCAAATACCCAGTACCAGCCAGCCGATGCCAGGGGACTTTCTGGTACAGTACCAAAAAGCCATTGAACAAAACCAACGAATCATAAGCATTCATTTATCCTCGGGAATATCGGGGACGGTTCAGTCTGCCAATATAGCTGCAGAAATGCTAACAGGTGAGCATATACATGTTATTGATTCCAGAAAAGCTTCGGTTGGCCAGGGATTGATGGTATTAGAGGCTGCCCGCATGGCTCAATCCGGGGAAGAGGTATCCGCAATTATAGACCGCCTGAATGAAATGCAGAATACGGTACGATGTATCTTTGTGGTAGGTAATTTGGATATACTCATAAAAGGTGGGCGGCTATCCCGAGCCAAAGGCATGTTAGCAGGTGCTCTGGACATAAAGCCGGTATTGCACATGGATGTAGAAGGGAAAATTGTACCCTTTAGCAAGGCTCGGGGTCATAGAGGAGCGAGGAATAAACTCATCGAGCTAATGGAGACTCTGGGCTCGGATCTGAGCCACCAGACTGTTGGTATTTGTCATAGTGCCTGCCCGGATGACGCAGAATACCTGAGAAGTATTATGAAAGAAAGGTTGCACGTTCCAGAAGTAATTATCGGCGAGATAGGCCCAGTTATTGGTTCCCATGTTGGTGCCGGTACTTTTTCAGTGTTTTTTGAAGAGTAAGGAATAACTCAGCATGAAAGACCTGGCACAGTTCACAGAGCCAGGTCTTTATTATATGCAAACCATAAAATACTATGGAACGGTTTAATGCAGCACTTATAGCCATACCGGGCTATAGGTTTTATTGCCTAATGTAAGCCGGGTCAGGAGCTGGGAATCAAGTTTTTTGGCCTTACCCTCTAAAACACCTTCCTTGGAGTGCTGATTGATTTT
>JAQUGU010000199.1 GCA_028683995.1 Syntrophomonadaceae bacterium
TGCTGGAAGTTTTCCCGCACCCGTCCGGTGACATCAACAATAGTTATGTTCTCTTCCTCATCCAGGGTGAAGAAAAGACCCGAGGTCTTCTGGTACAGCAGTTCCGGTTCCTGCCCCCGGTACCACCTGGTTTCCGTTATTTGCGGGGGCTTACCCGGTTCACGCCATACCCACTGCCAGAGCTGGGTCTTATGTTCCTTATCTATAAAAATAGTAAGGTGCTCCCGGTACAAACGGGCAATAGCCCGGTCAAGTTTTATGCGGATTGCGTAATCCGGCACTTGCCCATTGTTGTCGGGGTCGCATACCAGGATGCGAAATCCGCTTTTCTCCGCTATAGAGTGCAGGTTGTAGGTATAATCATTTACCTTGACCGGATCCTGGTGGTTTATATAGTTCCAGCCCAGCCGGTTAAACAAATTAGTAAAGTCATAGTTTTCTATGTACTGCTTAAATTGCTTTTTACTGATATAGGGCATTAACATTACCTCGCCTTCACACCCAGGGAACAGATAATCTGAGGAATATTAAGGGCCTGATCCTGTTTCCGGTCAATGACCGACAGGCGGCCTTCATCACGGAGTTTAATCAGCATTTCCGCCATCTCTTCATCACTTATGCCAAAGCGCAGGCGGCGGTTGACAAGTTCCCGAGCACTCTCGCGCAGGGGATAACGATAAATATCATCTATAGTTCTTTTCAGGGCTATGGTATCGAACAGGCTGTCTTTTATACTTTCATAATAACGTTCCAGAATTTTATAGGCACGATAGCGAGCGCCGGCCTGGCTGCCCAGTTGACCACCAGTTTGCAGACCTTCCTTTTCTGCCAGTGCTACCGCCCGCGCTACCAGTTCATGATGGTTTTCTGTTCTTGCCAATGCCGGGGTATCCAGAGCACAGGCGGCAGACTTGAGTATACGGGATTGACTGCGGGAGATTACCCGCCCTTTCATATCCAGCCAGGTCAGGCCTTCAATACCGTGGCTGTTACGGCTATAGGTGATAACCCCTTCCCCTTCCGCGGAGGTCGCATCCAGGGCTTTGGTAGCGTAAATGACATCAGGCAGGTTGGGAATAATCTTTTTCAATTTAGGATTAGCCTTGATGGCCTGGTTCCATATTTCATACGCCTGGGAGGTCAGGTCAACTTCACCTTCGTCGTCATCCAATAGTCCGGCTTTCTCATTATACATATCCGCTATATTCACCGGATCGCCATCAAAGAATATTTCATCTGACCCCACCACTTCTGAATTCTCAGAAATGCGATGAGTGAGGCGCTTTCTCAGGTTGATTATCTTCTCCAGTCCATCCTGGGGTAAAAAGGAATAGCATATTATCTGGGGAGACTGCTGGCCGATGCGGTCTACCCGCCCGGCGCGCTGGATTAAGCGGATTAAGGCCCAGGGAAGATCGTAATTTACAATGATATGCCCATCTTGCAGGTTTTGTCCCTCACTTAATACATCAGTGCTAATAAGGACACGTATTTCGTCATACATATCTTTTACCCGGTTGCTTACCGGACTGAAGCGGTAGGCGTATTCCGTGGGATTGTCAACTCCCCCGGTAACGCAGGCCAAATCTTTGATACCCCGGGAAAGCAACTGTTCCTCCAGGTAGCGGGCAGTATCGGCAAATTGAGTAAACACCAGGATTTTATCTTTCTTATGGGTCTTGCTGATTAGTTTTTCCAAAGCGTTTAAATGCCGGTCTTCCTTCGGGTCCCAGTACCGGGCCATTTCAATAATTGACAGTATGGCATCCACATCTTCTTCCAGCAAAGTGCCCAGTTCCGGCAAAAACAACTTGCTGCTTATCCAATCATACTTGTGTTTTTCCTGCCGGCAGCGGCGGTAATGTTCCTGAGCCAGCTGGTAATATTTAGCCTTTTCAGTTATTATGGCTGCTACGTAATTTTCACCGCCGGCATCATCCTCTTCCAGAAACTCATCCATATCAGCACTTTCCTGCTGGCCTATGGGGAAGGGTAAATCATTTTCCAGGGCATAGAGAAACAGGTAATTCCTTGAAACATGACGGGCCAGGGAAATGAGAAAGGAAGAACCGCTGCTTTCCAGGCGTTTAAACAGGTTGGTACGACAAAAACCCATTAAGCGCTTCCCGGCACGGGAAAGGTTGGCCATAATCCGTTCCTCTTCTTTAGCAGGCTTTTTGCCAGGTTCAGGGTCTAGATAGTTACCCAGACCGTAACGAGCCAGATGCAGGTTGTTTATTTTATCTACTACCTGCTCGGAGTAGAGCTTAACATACAGGTCATTCGGATCATTTTCATCAAAGCTGTACTGTGCCTTTTTGGGTATCCGCTCAGGAAAATAATTGATAGTACCATCACTAAACGGAATACTGTACTGCTTCCTGCCCTCATCCCAGGAGGCATGGTTGTTTTTGATAAAGGTGCGGGTGCGGCGCACCATATAGGTCTTGAGCAGTTCCTGCCAGTCTTCGGCAAAATCGCTCTTCTCAAAGGCCAGCAGGGTGTTGGGCAAGTACTGGTAACGAGCCCTGAATTCCGTCGAACCACCGGCAGACTCTATGAACCGTTCCGGGCTAACCCCTATGTCTTTGTCCTCCGGTATAAAAAGGCGGAGTTGATTGGAAATATCCAAATAGCTCTTATTATACGGAGTGGCAGTCAAGAGGATAACCCGACTCTCGTTCTTCTCAATATATTCCTTAACCAGGGCATAGCGTTTGCCCTGACGGTTGCGCAGGTTGTGGCTTTCGTCAATTATGACCACCCGGTAGCGCCGGGTTTTCTCCACAAAGTTTTTATTAATGAGGGATATGCTCATAACCCGGGCGCGCAGCTGGTAGCGATGGACATAATCTTCCCACATTTCAGTTAGGTTTTTGGGACAAATGATAAGGGTTTCGGTGAAAAAGGTTTCCTCGAAGAGTTTGGCTATGGCAGTGGCAGTCAGGGTTTTGCCCAGGCCCACCACATCGCTGATTAATACCCCGCCTCTTTTGTCCAAATGACGGGCGGCAATACTAACGGCATTAGCCTGAAAGGGTAGTAATTCTTCCTGTAGTTCGCGGGGAATAATGTAATCACTTATGCCACTGCGGGCTTCCTGTGACAGATGATAGGCCATTTTCAGATAGACATAATAGGGAGGAACCAGTTTTTCCGAAGCCCAACTTTCGTCCAGTATATCTATAAGCTCCCGGCTTATGTCCAAAGACCACATATCGTTCCAGCGGTCTTCAAACCAATCGGAAAGCTTTTGGGCTGCATCCTGTTCCAGTACATCAACATTAAGTTCTCCCTGCTGGGATAAACCCGCCATAGTCAGGTTGCTGCTGCCCACATAACCAATCAGGGGAGCCAGCTTATCTTCCCTATAGAGCAGGTAAAGTTTGGCGTGAAGAGGATGGTTCAGAAAAAGTTTTACTTTAAGTTTACCCTGGCTTAGCTGCTGTTTTAACTTCTGTAGACTACGCTCATCCTCGGTAGTCGGCAAACCAAAGGTTAATTGCTGCCTGAAGGAGCGGGC
>JAQUGU010000200.1 GCA_028683995.1 Syntrophomonadaceae bacterium
GAGTGAATGGGTATAGAAAATCAGTGCACTAAAACGTTCCACCCGCCAGTTAAACAGATGTTTAAGTTTAATATCACCCCGGAAAAAGCGTCTCAGGGACAAGCCAAAAGATGTTAGATGGTAAATCTCTACCAGAACGAATACTCCGGTAATTATTAATAAAGCCAGATTCTTTATTACTGCAAATACTAGAACAAAATACAGCAATTCCAGAGAAAATGATAATAAGAGCATCATCCACAGCTGACCCCGGACTTTGCTTCCTTTTTGCACCATCCAGTTAGCCAGGGCCTGCAGTAATTCGCCTTCGAAGCTTTCCGGATTACCCCTGATTATACGAACAAAATAAAACGAATAAAAAAACAATATGCTCCCGGCAAAAATACCCAGAGTAACGACCAATTATTTCACAACCTTTATACTGATTCTCGGAAGCACGGGGACGGTTCTTTTGCTTCCTTACTGCCTCTATCTTCTTACTTAATATCATACCAGTAAAGTGGTGTAAATAAGAAAAAAAAGATGCTGCTCCTATACAGCATCTTTGCCAACTTTTGCTTAGCCACCCATCAACTGCTAGCCTTCTTAAACTCCATTACCTGTTTAGCCTTCTTTATTTCGTTTACCATAAAAGCGCGGTCGTCGGGACGATGCACATAGTCCAGCTTGTCCACTTTTATTACCAGCAATTCCTCTCCCAGGGAATATTCACGGTAGTTGGATTCGTAAAACTGGTTTAAATGATCCCAGTACTCCCTTTCCACTTCCACCTCATCGGGACGACCCCGCTTATGAATGCGGCGGATGGCTTCATCAGTGTCCACCTTAAGATATACCAGCAGTTTGGGCGGCACTACATGTTCCAGCATAGTCTCCAGGAGGTTATTGTATACGGCATATTCCTCCGGCTTCAGATAGCCGTATTCCAGGTACATGCGGGCAAATATCCGATCTGAATATATGGAACGATCCATTACTGCCTGTCCCACTCTCATAGCCTGGCGGTACTGCTTGAAGCGGTTGGTTAAGAAATTGGTCTGCATGGGAAATGCCCACTTGGCCCGGTCATGAAAAAATTTATTTAACAAACGGTTTTCATCTTCAAACATCTCGCTGAATGGTTTAAGGCCAAATTCCTCGGATACAATCCTTACCAAACTGGACTTGCCCACCCCGGTAACCCCATCTACAACAACTTCCACCCCTTTTGCCTGTTCCACTTTCCTTTCTCCTTTCACAAATGAACCACATACCCTTATTTTACTACTTCTAGTTTCATACAGAAATTCCTACCTGGTAGAACTTGATTATTCCCCATCGGTCTCCAATATTTGATATGATGACCGTACCACCGTACGCAGGCGGACTTTTCCTCCCCAGAGCTGGGCCAGATGTTTTAAGGTCTGGTGGGCATATTCCAGCTGCAGTTCCCGCCCATCCCATTCATGTTCCAGCATCAGCAGACTGTTATTAGCCCCTACCTCCAACACTTTTATAACCGGTATTGATTGTATGCCAACATTTAAGGCCAGGGCATTGCGAACTTTCTTCCAACCTTCATCATCAGCAACCTCTTTTATATAATAGTCCTTTCCTTTTTTATGAAAGGAAAATAAATTAAGTTCCCGGCAGATTTCTTCATTCAGATAGCGACGTAAAAAGGAGGCATCTCTTTCCTGTTCCCGTACGGCAAAAATATCCTGCCCCTCCTGATCCAGTTGGGCAAATAATTTGAATCCCAAATAATATGGATTAAGTGCACCTTCAAAAGGACTTACTACCTGGTTATGACGTTTAAGAAATTCCAGATGAAGTTCCTGGGGCAGATCCATATTATTTAAAATCCGGTAATGCCAGTAACTGGCCCAGCCCTCGTTCATAATTTTAGTCTCTATCTGAGGCAAAAAATAGAGGCTTTCCTGGCGAACGATATTTAAAATGTCTTTTTCCCATTCGCTTAAATTAGCATAGCGCATCAAAAAGAGCAGCAGGTCCTCCTCTGCTTTCAGCGGGATGCGGTTCAAATCCGGTACTGGCTTCTCCATTTTTTCCTGCAAGAGCGGGTGTTCGCTACCTATTGGGGAGGTGTACTCATCAATAATTTTTTCTTTTACTTCCTCCGGGGTCAGATGTTTCTCCCCGACTGTACGATAAATCTGAAAACGCAGGGCATGAGCAGCGTTTAACACCCGTTCCACCCGGGCGTATCCTATACTGGGGTCTTGTATGTATTCGCTTATGCGGCGGGCATGGGATTTAAACATTTCCAGGCTATATTCGGCCCTGGTTCCGATTTTAAAAAGGCGGTTATTTTTAAAGAAATCATTATGCCCGTAAACGTGGGCCATGGTAAGAATCTGTAAGAGCAGAGTGTTATCCTTCATCAGGTAGGCCAGGCAGGGGTTGGAGTTAATTACCATCTCATAGGGTAAACCGGTCAGGTTGTAGCGATAAAAGGTTTTTTTACGCTCGTAGGCTTTGCCAAAGCTCCAGTGGGGGTAACGTACCGGCATGCCGGCATAAGCTTCGTAGCCCAGCATATCCTCATAGCTGCAAATTTCAAACTCCTGGGGATAAGTATTAAGACCTGCAGCCAAAATCATTTCTTCAATGCGGTAGTTATATTGCAGCAAATCATTCATGCTGTAATCACTGCCCATGCTAGCCCTCCTTTTCCGCTACCTTCAATAATTTTTTAAAAGCAGGCCAAACGTCTTCTTTGCTATCTATGGAAACAGTTATAAAGTTCTCGGCTTTTATTGCTTCAAATTCGTCTGCCATAGTACTGTCGGCTTTCCAGGTAGATTTTATCTCCCCGTAGCCAAAGAGATTGCAGACCGTACACAGTTCCCCGGCCTTTTCCACTGCTTTTTCAATATCTTCCGGCCAGTTGTCACCATCACTGCAATGAAAGGCATATACATTCCATACCTCCGGGTTGTAGCGTTCCTCAATGATTTCCAGAGCCTTCTCATAACCGCTGCTAATCATAGTGCCTCCGGATTCCCCCCGGTGGAAAAAATCATCTTCGTTAACTTCCAGAGCGGTGGTGGTATGGTTAATAAATACCAGCTCCACATTTATATAGCGATAGTTGACAAATTGGTAGAGCAGGAAAAAGAAGCTGCGGGCCAGGTATTTTTTGTTAAGATACATGGAGCCCGAATTATCCATAATGCAAATGACTACCGCATTTGATTCCGGGCGCATTTCCTCCCGGATGCGCTGGTAGCGCAAATCCTCCTCCCGAAAAGGAAATCTCTCTATTTCGCTATCCTGGCCCATATCCTGCAGGGTCTTTTCCATGGATTTTTTTCGTTTGATTCTCTCCACCACGGAGCGCTTTTTGGCCAGGCGGGGAGGTATACCCTTGCGTTGTATTCCCCGGCGCTTATGGCTTTTATCACTCAAAATATAGGCAAATTTTTTTCTTTCCATAAAGGGCAAATCCAGGTCTTCGAATAAATACTGCACCAACTCTTCCAGGGTTACATCAGTTTCGTAGTAATCCTCACCCTC
>JAQUGU010000201.1 GCA_028683995.1 Syntrophomonadaceae bacterium
AATAAGACATCCTTAATGAAACCTTAAGATATCCGTAAGTACGAATTAAAACCAGGCCTATCCTGTTTCGGTAGAATGAAACTGCCGAATCGGATAGGCTTTTATATTTTCAGGAAAGAGGTCGCAGACATGGAAAGAAAAAAAGTGGCGGTTCTATTTGGCGGATGTTCCACCGAGTATAATATTTCTCTTCAATCCGCCTATTCTGTTATCACCCATCTGAATGCGGAACTCTACGACACTATTCTAGTCGGAATCACCCGGCAGGGGAACTGGCTGAGATATTATGGCTCCCCGGAGAAAATTCCGGACAATACCTGGATGGATAGCGGCGAGTGTATTTCCGCTGTTATTTCACCCGACCGCAGTATTCATGGGCTGCTGGAGTTTCATGATGATAAGGTTATTACCACCAGAGTTGATGTGGCATTCCCCGTCCTGCATGGAAAAAACGGCGAGGACGGAACCCTTCAAGGCTTATTGACCATGGCCGGTATTCCTTTTGTGGGATGCGGCACGTTGAGCTCGGCCATGTGCATGGACAAGGATATCGCCCATAAGATGGCGGGACTGGCCGGAATAAAAACACCGGCGTCTATCGTTTTGGACCAAAAAGCGGCGGAGGAAGAGCTGCTGCCCCTTACCGGTGAGCTTAACTGTCCGTTATTTGTAAAGCCAGTCAATGCCGGTTCTTCTTTTGGCATTACCAAGGTAATGAGTAAAAGGGAACTGCCGGATGCGGTCAGGACTGCTTTGGATCATGACTGCAGAGTCATTATTGAGGAAGCCATTGAGGGGTTTGAGGTCGGGTGTGCGGTTTTAGGCAACGAAAGCCTGACCATCGGAGAAGTCGATGAGATTGAACTAAACCAGGGCTTCTTCGATTATACCGAAAAATATACCCTGAAAACCTCTGCCATTCATATGCCGGCCCGTATTGACCGGGATACCGCTCAACGCATAAAGCAAACCGCGGTGGTGATCTACAAAGCCCTGCACTGTTCCGGCTGCGCCCGGGTTGATATGTTTCTGACCCCGGAGCAGGAAATCATTTTCAATGAGGTCAATACCATCCCCGGTTTTACTTCCCATAGCCGCTACCCCAGTATGCTGAAGGGCATCGGGCTTACCTTCGAACAGATTGTGGACAGGTTAATAAGGCTGGCGATGGAATCATGAAAGCACTCACGCTGGAATCAAAAGACATCGGCAAAGGCAATCTGATTCTTGTGAATCCCTCTCATCCCGTTCGGAATGCGCCTGGGAAAGAGACGCTGGTACCTATCCATCCTGGTTATCGGGATGTTTTACTGGAACAACAAACGGCCAAGATGCTGGCAGAGGTGTTCAGTTTATTAGACTGTTATCAGCAAATACTACCAGTCAGTGGATTCCGGACTCTACAGGAGCAAGAAACCATATATGCCGACTCCATAAGAGAAAACGGCGAAGATTTTACCTTGCAGTTCGTTGCCGCTCCTAATTGCAGCGAACACCAGACCGGACTGGCCATTGACCTGGCGGAAAACAAGCCGGATATCGACTTTATTCGTCCGCACTTTCCCTATACCGGTATTTGTCAAACCTTCAGAGAAAAGGCAATCCAGTACGGCTTTATTGAGCGCTATAAATCCGGTCGGGAGGCCATCACCAAAATCGCGCATGAGCCCTGGCATTTCCGCTATATCGGTTATCCCCATTCCGAGTTGCTCGAAAAAGAGGATTTAACCCTGGAGGAATACACGGTTTTTTTAAAACAATTTCCCTATGCGGGGCCGCACCTTCAAGGACGGTTTCGCGGCCGGGATATCGAAATCTTCTATGTTCCGGCAGCGCATTCCGGCCCTGCCGCGATTGCGATTCCTGATCAGGCCCCTTATCATGTCTCCGGCAATAACGAGGACGGCTTTATTGTCACCCTATGGAGGAAGCTATGAAGCCAAAGGCAAGAAATGCCGGTATCGATTATTTTCGCTTAATCGCCGCCTTCCTGGTGGTAGCGGTTCATACCTCGCCGCTGACCTCCGTCGATGGAACGGTAGATTTCGTTCTTACCAGGGTCGTTGCCCGGGTTGCGGTACCATTCTTTTTTATGGTCTCGGGTTTTTTCCTTTTGCCCGGATATATAAATGGTCAGGATAAGGGACCAGGCAAGCTGTATAAATTTTTACAAAAGACCGCTATGCTCTATGGAATCGCTATTTTACTATATCTGCCCATCAATTTGTACGCCGGATATTTTCAGATGCAATTGCTGTTGCCCAATCTGATAAAGGATATTATCTTTGACGGCACCTTTTATCACCTGTGGTATTTTCCTGCGGCGATGATGGGAGCAACGCTTGTCTATTTGCTACTTAAAAAGTTTAAAAGCGAGCATGTATTTCAGATTACTTTGATTCTCTATTTAATTGGATTGTTTGGCGACAGCTACTATGGGATTACAGAACAAATACCCTTTCTTAAATCCTTCTATGATGTAATTTTCCTATTCTGCGACTATACCCGCAACGGCCTGTTCTTTGCCCCCGTTTTCTTTATGCTGGGCGGGATAATCGCGGGGCAAAGTCGTCATTATCAGGCTAAAGAATGTTGGCTGGGCTTATCGGTATCATTGGCCTTGATGCTGGCCGAAGGTTTATGCCTGCATGGTTTTGACCTGCAACGCCATGACAGTATGTATTTTATGCTTTTGCCCGGTATGTTCTTTCTTTTTCAAAGCCTGCTTCTTTGGAGGGGTCAGGGCAACAAGAGCCTGCGGGATATTTCGGTGATTATCTATCTGATTCACCCGTTTATGATTGTGCTGGTTCGCGGTTTGGCGAAAGCAATACAATTACAGGAAATTATGGTGGGCAACAGTGTTGTTCATTATTTAGCTGTGGCAGTCTGCTCCGCTATAGCCGCTATTTTAATTACCGTGGTTTTAGAAAGAAAGGGGCAAGGGGAATGGCTCTAAATCAGACCCGCGCAGAAAGAGCATGGGCCGAAATTAATTTAAACAACTTAAAGCATAATGTGAAAGCCTTACGCGAGATACTTCCGGCTGGGTGCGAATTGATGGCGGTTGTGAAGGCCAATGCCTATGGACATGGCGATGTGGAGATAGCAGCCAACCTGAGCCAAATTGGCATCAGCTCTTTCGCGGTTGCCACCATAGATGAAGGTATCCGTTTACGAACTCATGGAATTAAAGGCGAGATACTGATTTTAGGTTATACCCTACCAGAGAGAACCGCAGAACTGGTCCGTTATCATTTGACCCAGGCGGTAATCGATTATGACCATGCCAAACAACTCAATGCGTTCGGAAAACCAATGGCAGTTCATATCAAAATTAATACCGGTATGAATCGCCTGGGTGAAAGCTGTAACCGTACGGCAGAGATTGATAAAATCCTGCGGTGTCAAAATTTAGAAGTCTGCGGTATTTTTACGCATCTATGTGTAGCAGACAGCACCCAAACGGGTGATATTGAATTTACTACCAATCAAATTTATAGTTTTTATGCAGTTC
>JAQUGU010000202.1 GCA_028683995.1 Syntrophomonadaceae bacterium
ATATTTCAGATAATAAGCATGTTCCCAAACATCAATTACCAGCAAGGGAATTACTCCCCATTGAGTAAGATTTTGATGCTTTTCTGCCTGGAGGATTTCTAATTTCTTAAAAGAGGGATTATAGCACAGTAGTGCCCAGCCTGATCCTTCTACTGCAGCAGCAGCTGCAGTAAACATCTTTTTAAACTCATCAAAGCTGCCAAAATCCTGTTCTACCTGGTTTCTAGTCTTCTGACCAGGGGAGGATTGACCCACTGGGGCCAAGTTTTCAAAGAAAAGAGTATGCAGTATATGACCTGATCCATGAAAGGCTATTTCTTTAAGCCAGTGTTTAACCAGACCATAGTCACTGCGGCTGCGGGCTTCCTTTAACTGAGTTTCAGCCCTATTCAGTCCATCTACGTAGGATTGGTGATGTTTGCCATGATGGAGTCGCAAGGTTTCTTCGTCATAATAGGGTTCCAGAGCATCATAGGGGTAAGCTAATGAGGGTAATTCATGCGCCATTAGTTTCACCTCTTTACCACCAACATCTTTATACAGATGCGGCTGTTTTTTAACTATTATAGTATGTTAACCAACAGCGAGCAACGTAATAACAGAAATGAACCCACCATGACTACAAGGCCAATACCCTAAAGGGTACACGCAACCATGAGTGAAACTAAATTTATAAGGTTGGTATAGTAAGAAGTCTCCTCACTCCTCACCCTCACTCTAGACAATTGGCAAGTTCTCCATTCAAATTTATTACAAGACAGCTTCGTTATTACCAACTATTCCCGAATTACCCCCAATAACTGGTGATAGTATCCGGATAGGTAAGATGCAGCCTAATATCCTCACCAGGATGACAGCCTTTTTGAGCTAAAAATTGGCTGACGGTATTATAGGCCAGGGTGGGGTTATTATTTTGTTGGCTAAGATGAGCTAGAAAAACCTGCATTTGCTGTTGGGGAGCAATGCGTTCCAATATACCGGCGGCATCATAATTGGAGAGATGTCCATACCTGCCCATAATGCGCTGTTTGAGAAAACGGGGATAAGGTCCATTTATTAACATTTCCCGGTCATGGTTGGATTCAAGCACAGCCAGTTGAGCACCGGTCAGGGCCTTTAAAATGCTTTCCGTTATCATACCCATATCAGTAGCCATAACCCATTTCTTTTGCCGGTAATGAAAAGAAAAACCTACCGGATCAGCCGCATCATGAGGAATACTAAAAGCTTCTACCCCGACTCCCCCGATGCAAAATTCTTTATCTATGGTATTACAACATTCCGCCGGCAATTTATCCCGGCAGGGTATGGCCTCCCAGGTGGCCCCCCGGGCAAATACCGGTAAATGATAGCGGCGAATAAATACATCCAGTCCCTTAATATGATCAGTATGCTCATGGGTAATTAAAACCCCATCCAAATCCCCTGCTTTTACTCCCAAAAGGGCCAGTTTATTTTCTATTCTACGGGTACTTATCCCCGCATCAACCAGAATTCGGGTATTCCCGAACTTAAACAAGGTTACATTGCCAGTACTGCCACTGGCCAGTATATGTACCTGCACTATCCTGCAACTCCTCCCCAATGTTTCACACTTACTATTATAGCGAACTTCTACTCAGTCAAATTAGAAAAATAAATGTACAAGCCACTAACATTTCTTCCTATGGGTTTTCCTATGCTCTTTTTGAAAATAATATTGGCAATAATATCTGCCTGTGCTACTATGAAATCGATACCAGGTAAACTGTAAAAGTAATTTTAGTTTACTTACAGGGGTTATGAAGGAGTGCTTGGGTATGAATCGAAAAAAAGCAATTGGTATAGTTATAGCACTTATACTGCTGGGAACAGCATCATATTATTTTTACCTCCATTATTATCAGAATAATGATAAACTGCTACAGGCCAGTGGCACTATTGAAGCCACAACCGTGGAAGTATGTGCCCATTTAAATGGAACTCTGCAAAACCTGGCAGTAAGCGAAGGTATGCAGATAGAAAAAGGCCAGCTCTTGGCAGAGTTGTCCCGCAGTGACCTGTTAACCCAGCGGGAAAGAGACGCCCTCGGGGTACAGGTAGCCCAGGCCCGCTATAACGACCTGGTGTCAGGGTTTAGAGCCGAAGAAATTAAGGAAGCCACTTCTAATCTTGGTCTGGCTCAGGCCAATTTGGAACAGGCGCTGGTTGACCTGAAGCGGGCAGAGCAATTATTTAATGCCGGAGCCCTTTCCCAGGAAAAGCTGGATGCAGCACAATTAAACAAGACCACCCGGGAAAAGCAGGTAGAGGTTGCAAAGTCCCGCCTGCAGCTACTGGAATCAGGTAACCGTCCTCAGGTAGTTGCAGGTGCCGCAGCGGAAGTAGAGCGAAATAAAGCCATTTTGAAAACTACCGAGGCTATGCTGGACGATCTTAAGATAATCTCTCCCCTTAATGGTACTATCAGCAGTAAAAACTATGAGAACGGTGAATATGCCCCTGCTGGAGCATCACTGCTCAGTGTAGTTGACTTGAACCATCTCTGGATTAAGGTTTATATTCCTACCGATGACCTGCCCCGGGTTAGGCTTAACCAAACCGTGAAGGTCAGCGTAAGCGGCAGCTCTCAGGTTTTTGCCGGTAAAGTCACTTATATTGCCTCCCGGGGAGAATTTACCCCTAAAACTATCCAGACCAAAAAAGAACGGGCTAACGTTGTTTTCGCGGTTAAAGTAGCAGTAGAAAACCACAACGGTATACTTAAACCGGGTATGCCCGCCGATGTCGTCTTTACCGGGAGTTGATTACGGTGATTGAGGTTATTGATGTCACAAAAACTTTTTCCGCCAAGGTAGCCCTGGATAAGGTAAGCCTCTCGGTTAAGCGGCAGAGCATATTCGGATTGATTGGCCCTGACGGTGCCGGTAAGACTACCTTGTTCCGGGTAATCTGTGGCCTTCTTATAGCTGATAGCGGAAGGGTGTTACTGGATGGAGGAGCAGCCCATAGATTAACTAGTGGAGAACTCGGCTACATGCCCCAGCGTTTTAGTCTCTATGGCGACCTTACGGTCATGGAGAATATTAATTTTTTTGGTTCTTTGTACGGACTAAGCCGTAACCTTATTATAGAACGAGCCCATGAAATCCTGGACATAACCGGACTTGGCCCTTTTAAGAAGAGGCTTGCTCACCAGCTTTCCGGGGGTATGAAACAAAAGCTGTCTTTAAGCTGTGCCCTGCTTACCCGCCCAGCAATTCTAATCCTGGATGAGCCCACTTATGGTGTGGACCCGGATTCTCGTAAGGAATTCTGGAAGATCCTTTATCAGCTTAACCATGAAGGCATGACGGTATTGCTGTCTACGCCTTATATGGATGAAGCCGAACTATGCCACCAACTGGCCTTTATCAACCAGGGGCAGTTACTGGTCATAGATACTCCTGCACACTTAAAAGAAAAATTATTACACCAGGTGTTAGAGGTTAGAACCGGAGTTAAAGACCCTTATCTTTTTGATAACATTCC
>JAQUGU010000203.1 GCA_028683995.1 Syntrophomonadaceae bacterium
TGCGGCTTATAGATGTAAGCCGCGATTTTCGTTCTTACTCCCAGGAGCATATCCAGGAAGCCTATGAACAGGCCCGCGAGATGCAGCTTAAATTAATTGACTTGCGGCAACAAGAAGTTTACCTGCGTCGGCGCCGGGACGAATTAAACCGGCAGATTAAAAAGTTTAAGGCTATAGGCCAGAAGGCGGATACTTTTTTACAAAGTACCGGATTAGCACTAAAGATTTTACGTGGAAATGTCGAAAGAATAAATGATAGCATTGAGGAATCACATCGGCAGCAACAAATGGTTACCTGGGTAATAGAATCCCAGGAAGCTGAGCGCCGGAAAATTGCCCGGGAACTACATGATGGGCCAGCCCAGAGTATGGCCAGTATCCTAATCCGGTTAGATTTGATGAAAAGGTTGTGGAACGAGGATATTCAGAGTATTTATGAAGAAATAGATAATGTCAGTGACATGGGGAGGGAGACCCTGGCGGATATCCGCCGCATTATGTTTGACCTTAAACCATCTCTGCTGCATGAAAATAATTTAAGTAATACCCTAAAAGACTATTTTAACGATTACGAAGCTAAATACAATTTCACCATAGATTTCCTGCAATTGGGTCAGGATAAGCAATATAATCTTTCGTTGGAAACAGCCCTGTTCAGACTGGTTCAGGAAGCGATAACCAATATCCGGAAACATTCGGGAGTGAAGAGGGCCATTGTTAAATTAGAAGATAATGGCAGTATTCTTATTCTGGTTATCAAGGATGAAGGTTGCGGGTTTGAACCTGGTAACAGCAGCGATAAAGAGAGCTATGGCATCCTGGGCATGAAGGAGCGCGTTAACCTTTTTGGAGGAAAACTGGACATTATTTCTGCACCCGGAGCGGGTACCCAGGTTATTATTCAAGTACCATTGGAAGGGGAAACCAAAATTGGATAAGATACGTGTCTTAATAGCTGATGACCATGCCATGGTTCGGGAAGGACTCAGGAAATTACTGGAGTTGAGCGATAATATTGAGATTGTTAGCGAAGTGGGAGACGGACAGGGTGCTATCAATATTGCTCGCAAGGACAAGCCCGATGTTGTCCTAATGGATGTAAATATGCCCGGGACCAATGGGATTATTGCTACCCGGGTGATAAAACGGGAAATGCCTTCCATCCACGTAATTGCCCTGACTATTTACGAGGACGAGGAAGTAGTGGATATGGTCAGGGCTGGAGTATCAGCTTATGTCTTAAAGGATGTAGCCGGAAGCGAACTGATAGATACTATAAATCGAGTGATGCAGGGCGAAGTAGTTATCCATCCCCGGGTTGCGAACCGCCTGGTACGTGAATTATCCCGTAATGAAAAGAAAAAGAATGATGTGCGCCTGACCAAAAGGGAGAGTGATGTGCTAGCGCTGCTGGTCAAGGGACACAGTAATAAAGAGATGGCCGAGGCCATGTTTATCAGCGAAAAAACTGTAAAAAATCACCTGACCAGTATTTTCCGTAAGCTGGGCGTAAAAGACCGCACCCAGGCAGCAGTATATGCCTTAAAGAACAATATCGTTAGCGATGAGCTATAAGGGTGACAGGGGGACGGGGTTGTTGACACACACTCGTGTGTGTCAACAACCCCGTCCCCCTGTCACCCCTGTCATCAAGTAACCTCCTGTCAGCATACTATATACCAGGTGGCTAGAAGGAGGTTTTTTTGTGGTCATTTTGCTAAAAGCCCTGTGTTTTGCATTATGGATGCTAATAATGCTGGCAATGATTGTCGGCAGCAGGCACAAAGCAGCCTCGGCTTACCGTAATGTCAAAGTTTATATAGAAGATGAAGATGATAGTAAGATGGCGATAAAAAGAGCATGGGCCAAAAAGTAGGCGAACAGGTAATTTTTATGTGAAATTTCAAAATATTGTGTTATATTAAATACGTAAATATGGTAGAGGTAGCAGATGGTATGGGTAGGGCAAAGTTCGGTGGTAACCCAAAGTAGCGAGGTTTAATTCTTAATTCTAATAACATCCGAGGTGCGAATATGCAGAATCTCCTAATGGATATAATCTTTCCCCAGCAAGCCTGCTGCATCTGCAGGGAACCGGGCATATATCGAACTAGAAGGCCCTGGTGTGACAAATGTGAAGAGGGCCTGACCATAATGCAGGAAAGCCTGCCAATTTGTGACAAATGCGGCAAATACCTGGAGACTGGTGAGAGACTGTGTGCTGAATGTCAAAAAAATCCGCCATTATTTGATATTGCCCGGGCGGTGGGGCCTTATGATGAAAATTACCGCATCGCAATAAAAGTATTGAAGTTTATGGGGCGACGCCATTTGGCAGTAAGGATGGGCCATATGATGGCCCGGGTGATAAACGAAGAGCCGCGCTTCTGGCCGATTGATTCGATTATACCGGTACCTGCATCTGCCGGCCATTTGAAGCAGAGGGGCTTTAACCAGACCGAAGAGTTGGGTCGCCAAATAAGCCGGGACGTTCGTGTTAAAATGGATGTCAGTACCCTCAAAAGGGTTAAAGAAACTCCTTCCCAGCGTGAGTTGAGCCGGGAGGAAAGGGAGAAAAACCTGCTTTGTGCTTTCAGTGTAGAGGATAATAAAAAGATTTATCGAAAGAATATATTATTGGTAGACGATGTATATACTACAGGCTCCACCAGCAAGGAATGCACCCGCACTCTGCTGGAGGCTGGAGCCGGCAGGGTTTGTGTCATCACTTGGGCTACCGGTATAGGTTTTTAGAAGATCTCTGCCACAGAGGCAGCGAACGCCCGAGGAAAGGATTGTGTCCTAATTCATAGCAAGGAGGTTGACAAAATGGGACCTAATCTTAAGAATTGTCCTATTTGTGGGAGAGTTTATGCATACCAGGGTAGGAACATGTGTAATAAGTGTCTGGAAAAAGAAGATGATGATTACGCCATAGTACGCCGATATGTTCGTGATAATCCCGGTGCCAGTGTCGCAGAAGTAGCCGAGGCTACCGACATAGATGAAGAGAAGATACTTCAATTTCTGCGCGATGGCAGACTCGTCACCAGGGGGATGGGTTATACCACCATGTGTGAACGTTGCGGTAAAACTATCTCCAGCGGTAAATACTGTGATAGCTGTTTGAAACAACTGGGAGCACAGTTTAAAAACGTTATCCCTTCTGCCCGCAAGGCCCCCGAACCGGGAACAAAATCCAGGGATAAGGGAAAAGACCGAATGCATATCATTGGCGATGATTCAGAGTAGAGTTAGTAAGAAAATAAGGTGCTGGTAGAGCGCACCGCACTTGCTATTTTATAGGTGGTTGTGCGTACTGGAACTGGGCAGCAAGCAAAATACTACTAACCAAGGTGAAGATTGGGCGAAGTACCGGATATGGTATCCAGCCGGGGGAGTATGAGGACTGGCATTTTCACCAAGCAAACAATAGCGAATATGCGGGAAAAGTGAAGTAAAGTTAAGCATTTTAAATATAATTAATCATCAGGG
>JAQUGU010000204.1 GCA_028683995.1 Syntrophomonadaceae bacterium
GTATTTTTGCCCGTCCACCCTACGGGTACCACCGGTGTTCGCTATCGCTCACCAATAATGTTGCTGCCATCAAAAACGGGTTGTCGAATTCGGTGAATTCCTATATACAGAAGTGCTCAAACAAGTATCCCGCCGCCAATGGGTTTTTAGCATACCAAAAAGGCTGCGGCGCTATTTTATGTATTGATCGCACCCTGCTATCCCAATTAAGCCAGTGCGCCTGGAAGGTCTTGTCACACTACTTGACTCAGGGAGTTTCGTTAGATAACCCTAAGCCGAGAGCTATAATAGCTGTGCAGACCTTCGGGGATTTACTAAACTTTAACCCGCACCTGCATATCATTGCAACCGATGGTGGATTTATGGTGGGGACTGAACCGGATGCTTCAAGCCTAAATAGACTTGGAAGTATTTAACATGGCTGATTTCAGATGGTAGATTTGTTCCTGATGGGAAATCTCAGTTTTAATTACTCTTTCTGCCACCCATTTCGGGTTCTTAGGAATAAGATTAATAATTATTTTTGGGTATCTCCTGATTATAGTAACCACCCCATCAAGCAAATGTCGGTGATCATTGATAGAAATACTGAACTTTGAAGAGAACTGTTCCTGGTCATCCATTAACATTAGATCTGGTAAAGCCGGGGCAAATTTAATAGATATTTTTTTATCTTGCGTTCTGGTATCCATCATAGTTATTTCCTTGATATTAATCTTCATATCAGAAATTTGACATTTAATTATTTCTTTAGAAATTGAGTTATTCTCTATCATTATGAAATCGCCCGGTTGCGGTATAATATGGTATTCAATTACACAATCCCCTTTTCTAAAACACCAACCATTACCCGCAAATTGTTCCAACGTAATTAACTCTGCGGAAACATCAGCTGTTGTCAACACTCCAAGACTAAAACCTTCAGAATAGTAGGCCTTAAGACCTTTGAAAAAAGGCGGCACATTAATCTTAACGGGTATGGAATAGGCTTTACCATCGATAATTATTCTGCTACGGGGAGAGGCCAAAGTGCTTCTGTCCCGCCACATAACCGGTAAACATTCATGCCTGGAATGCCCCCCAGGGTTAACCAGACCACCATATCTGGAAGATGATTTTCCTACCGTGTACAGAATAAAGTCAATGGCTTCGCCCTTGATTGAGGTAAACTTTAATTCAAGATAATACTCTTTGTGCCGGCAATTATAGATAAACTCTATGGGTGTAAAATAGACTTCCCTGGTCAGATATACTTCATTTTTCATTTTGTCAAACAGTGGCTTGTTATTTATGTAATCAATTTGAGTTTGATCGTGTCTAGTAATTATTCCTCTAATCAAGGGTTCTTCATCATTTAACACTATCATGGCTTCAATAGATTCATATTCGGAATGTCCTTCAAAATATATCATCACGTGCAAATCATAATAAAGAAAAAATAGATTAAAAGGTTGGATAAATAAAGGCCTTTTTTTATTCTGAATATTTGCGCTTATTTGAGAGTAAGTCAATGAAAATCCCTCCCCCGTTTACTATCATATAACCTTGGATTAAGAATATAATGTATAATATTACTCATAATTCCAAGCATAACCATTATATACCTGTAAGAACCGGGGATGGTAGGGTTTTTTTGATTCCCTGGATTTTCCGGGACAATTAAGAGGTGATTAGTGATGAACATTCCGAAAATGAGGCCCTTTAGGGATAGTGATATAGAGGCACTGCAGCAGCTCATCTATCAGACTATAGATGATGCCTATACCGGTGTTTATGAACCCAAAGCTATTCAATACTTCAAAGATTACCATTCCAGCAGCCAAATACTGAACGATGCCAGGCAGGGGCAGACCGTAGTACTGGAGTTGAATGAAGAGATTGTCGGTACCGGAACCATATGTGAACAGACTATACGCAGGGTTTTTATTTCCCCCGCGTTTCAGGGCCGAAGTTTCGGGCGTATGGTTATGGAAACTCTGGAGAAAAAGGCTTTATCAATGGGTCTTCACCATTTAAATCTCGATGCTTCATTGCCTTCACAGGCATTCTATCAGCATCTTGGTTACCGGATCAGGGAAGACGCATCTATTCAGGTGAGCGATGACGAAAGGCTGGACTACTTTTATATGGAAAAAGCCTTAAACGCTAGCTTTACTGATGATAATAAAACCGTGTCCTTACCCGGGGAAAATGTTGTGATAAGAGAGGCCCAACCAGGCGATGCCGCCGCCATGGCCAGGATTAATGTAGCCACCTGGCGCGGCAGTTATGGAAAATTTCTTCCCCGTCAGCTAATGGAGGAACTCTCCTGTTCCCAAAAACAGGCAGAGATTGAAGATTTCTTTGCCCGTTGGGAGGAAAACCAGGCAGTGGCATTGATTGCAGAGGACAAAAACGGGGAAATGATGGCTTTTATCATGGCAGGAAAAAAACACCGTCAAGACTTGGCGTATATGGGCGAAATCTACAACCTGCATGTAGCACCAGCTTTTCAGAGCCAGGGTATAGGGCATTACCTGGTATACAGGGTTAGTCAGGTTTTTCGGCAGAGAAACTGGAATACCATGATGGTCTGGGCTCTGGCGGAAAACCCCAGCCGCCGTTTTTATGAAAAATTGGGCGGTCATGTCATCGCCCAGGATGTTTATGAATACCGGGGGTTTACGGCTCCCGTGATTGCATATGGTTGGAATGAACTACCCATATGTTTTAGAAACTCATCCCCGAGGAATCCCATGTATGAAAATAAAAACCCGGAGTAATGAATGTACTTAAAAACTGAATCTATTCTTCCGATACAATCCATTCCAAATATTGCGCAGCAGTCATTGTACGCGGGCGCTCCATATCAAGCATCAAGAAATGCTTATCTCCGCTGATAATGATGTCAACATCCGCAACTATGGCGGCATTGAGAATCGGCTGATCCTTTGGATCGCTTATCAGTTTTTGCGGATATTCAGGCGCAGGCACTAAATCATAAGCAAGCTCGGCCAGGAAAACATCAACATCGGCCAAAGCCTGCGGTGCCTTACGTCTCAGCACATCCCGCAGTTCAAAGATATTACGGTCGCATAGCACCAATTCATGATACCGTGCGACGTGAAGCAAAGCGGCAGCAGGCTTTGAATTAGGCCAGAGTATTGCGGATATGAGAATGTTTGTATCGACCAGTATCTTCATTACTTGGAATCCTTTTCATAGCGTACTTCATCAATGAGAATCTGCACCTGGTCTTCATCCTGGATACCGGCTTTTTCAGCCACTCCTGCAAACGCCTTTTGAGCTTTTAGAATGGCCGTGGCGGACGCATTGTTAATTACAATTTCACCGTTTTCACGCTCAATAAAGAGTATTTTATCTCCTTCCTTAAGGTTAAGTTTGCGGCGAATTTCGATGGGAACAGTGACCTGACCATTTGCAGACACCTTTGCCAGGTTCATCAATACCACTCCTTTTAATTCTTGA
>JAQUGU010000205.1 GCA_028683995.1 Syntrophomonadaceae bacterium
ACCTGTTTCCAAAGCTAACCTTAGCGAAACTGAGCTTAAAGCAAGATATGACGCTCTGGTTGTAGCTGAAAAAGACCGTCAAGTTAACCGAGCTAAAAATAGCCTGGTAAAAAGCATGGGCTGGATTATTATTCCACTACCAGTATTTATAATCTTTCAAAGACGGCTGAAGGCCCAGGAGTAGATTTATATATAACGGGCTACTTCGTTGGCTGAGCTAATGGCCTCCCAAGCTCTGGCGGGACGCCTGGCATCACCGATACAGTAAATCTCAGGTGCTGCGTTTTCTCTTAATAATTCATAGTATAACCCGTCATTGGCGATTCCTCCGGTTGCAAAAACTACATAATCCGTATCTATTTCAATCATTTCTACATCATCAGGATCAAGCGTCTTATGGAAAGGGTTATGTATATTGTCAGGAACGAGAGTAGCCCAGGGAGTATAAGGATCTTTGCGCTTACGGTTAGCTTCCAGGATTACCCGTCCTCTTTCAAACCTTACCGCTCGGGAAGAGGTGAAGGCCTGTACCGGTGTTTGTAAAACATCTTCCGGCCTGCCTGAAGGTCCGCCTCGGCCCATCATCAACCACAGGAGCATACTGCGATTGGCATGGACTACACCCTTCATGAGCTCGTCACGCAGTTCCACAATGGTTACCTGCATTTGTTTTTCAAAAGCCAGTGAATAGGATAATTCGCAGCCTACGATACCCCCTCCTATCACCGTAACTCTCTTGACATCCGGGGGTAGCTGCATTTCATTATCCAGAAATTCTCTGGCTTCACAGTAAGGAATCAGTTCCCTTCCTTCTATCTGAGGCAGGGGAGCTACTAATCCATTGCAGCATATGATAACGTCAAATTGGCCTTTCAAATCCGCTACCGACACCTCCGTATTATACTTAATATCTACCCCTTCCTTTTCCAGGAGGTCCATTTGGTACTGAAGGTTATCAATATAAAGGGCCAGGTCATGCTTTATTTTCATCCGGCTCCCGGTAAGTAACTGTCCTCCAACCTGATCAGTCTTCTCGAAAAGAGTAACCTGATGTCCCCTTAAATGAGCGGTTTTAGCAGCTTCACAACCTGCAGGGCCAGCACCGATAATAGCAATATTCTTTACCCGGTTAGCTTTGGACACCTTCTTACTATCTTCAAAACCAGTATAGGGATTAACTGTACAACAAGGGTGCCCCCCAAGGACAAACGACTGGATGCAGCCCTCTTGATCTCCAATGCAGTGTATTATTTCTCGAACCCGTCCTTCGCGAACCTTTTGCGGCCAATAAGGATCGGCTAGTAATGGTCTACCCAGCATAAAGAAATCTGCCCAGCCTTGGCGCAGCACTTCTGCCGCCCGGTCAGGTTTACCCAGTTTACCAACCGCAATTACTTTGGCCTCTATTTCTTTGGTCTGGAAAAAAGATTTAAGTCGCCCCGCAGTTTGTTCTACATAGGGGATATCATCAAAATAGGCCGGGGGATGAGGGTAGAACCAGTTATCATAACATCCCTTATCCACATCAAAGGCATCGACTCCAGCCTCAGCCAGTACCTGACAAAACTCCAGCCCTTTTTCTATGGTCCTTTCCTGACCCTTAAACATCTTTTTAAAAATCTGATCCCCGTAGGATTCATATAAGGCCTGGGTCAGATCCAGACGATAAATAATAGGAAATTCCTCCCCACACCGTTCTTTGATTTCACGTACTACATCAATGGCAAACTGAAATTTATTCCGGTACCTTCCCAGTTTACGCCGGTTCCAAGGTGCAGAGGTAAGCTGATCCATTAGATAGCCTTCATGACCATGCAGCTGCACTCCATCCATGCCACATACCTGTGCATTTATGGCAGCTTGCCCGAAGTTTTTTACCATCTTTTTAATGCTACGATCAGAGAGAGGAAGGTGGGGAACCTGCGGCACATAAAAATTCCTATTCCAGGAGGCTGATTTCAGAATCTTCCCCTTAAGTGCAGCTTCAGGTGAACCAACCCTGCCCAGGCCAGCTGTAAGCTGAATAAAGATTTTGGCATCATAGGAGTGAACCCCTGCTACCAAGTCACGCCATCCAGACATACGAGTTCGGGAGGAGGCGTCAATACGGGGAAAGTAGGTGGTGTCATTATCTTCTGACACAGTAGGGTCAATACCAAATGATATTGGAACTAGACCTGTAATCAAGAGTCCAGTTCCACCCCGGGCTCTTTCCACAAAGTATTCAATCATTTTAGAAAGAGGCCGGCCTATGGGATCAGCCATATTAATATTACCCATGGGTGCCATTATAATCCGGTTTTTTACTTTGCATTGCCCGATTTCACCGGGTTCAAAAATCTGTTGGTAATTCATACCCCTAACCCCCTCTTCATATGTAAACTTTTTAGCGGATTGTTATCGATTGCTTATAAATAAATATTCTGGAAATTAATACTAAATCCTCCTTGTAACAGGAAAGACTCTGGACCAGAAACTATGCCAGGGAGCATACCAAAGGGGTAGTTTCAATATTAAACGGCCCCTTTTTACTCCTATATCTGTCTTAACTGCTATAATTGATTAAAAGATGTGAGAAAATACTAAAGTTAGGGGGGAGGGTATCCTGGCGAAAAAGATAATCATAGCGGTATTGTTCACCGTATTGGTCCTGATATTTGGCCGCAATTTTATTTCAAATCTGTTTATGGGAAATGATATTATATCCGGTTTAGAAGGGCAAATATTTTTCCAGCAACGAAAACAAGGCGTAATGAAACTGTATACTGCTGATGCCGGGCTTACAAATATCGAGCTTGTATACAGCCATAAGGGTAAAGGGGAACCAAATGAAAATATAATTGAGTACTACTATGATAAGTCACAAGATGAACTTCGCTTTATTGCTATGAAAGATAGTAAGTGGGGATTATACTCTATCAAGACCGGTGAGAAAAACCCCCATTTTATAAGAAATGAAGAATCATTGTTGGATGATAATGCTTATATAAAACCAGAAATCAACGGTACTAAAGCATTTAATAAAAGAGGATCCATGTATTTAGCTAGAAACGGGAAAGAAACGGAGTTGAGGCATTACTACGGCATATACGATAGTAAATTTTCCCCTGGTTACGTTCCATTGGGTTTTTCACCTGATGGCAAATATCTGCTATATAGTTGGACTGGACATTTTACCCCTGTGGGATGGTTGCTGGAAAGCATGGTGAGAGAGAACTGTTACGGAGTATACATAATGGATTTAGACAGTAAAAAAAGCAACTATTACATTTCTGGGCAAAGAATTCAGTGGGTAAGAAAATGATCTAAACAAATCTGTCCAGCAAAATATCCTCAACATTTCGTCTGCTGTCAATCACGGCCAATACCCATACTTTATTATCTTCAGTCCTATAAATGATTCGCCACGGCTGGTAAATTAACTCCCTGTAGATTAAA
>JAQUGU010000206.1 GCA_028683995.1 Syntrophomonadaceae bacterium
CCGTACTGGTCGTAAACTTTGTTTTTACCGGATTCCGGAACAGTAGCACCTAAACCCCCATTAGCCTCAGCATCCCAGTCATTGTTCCATGTGATACTGGCCGTGGGCTCTTCCGGGGTACCAGGAGTAGTGGTGAAGGTGATAGTGGCAACGCCAGTAGTTTCATCGTAATTATAAATAGCCGCATCAAGCGAACCGGTGCCAGTATAGGTAAAGCTAGAAGCCAAATCTGTGCCATTACTTACAGACTGCAGAATACCATTATTATCCTTTTGGTATAGGGGTTTACTTAGAGTAAATACCCCACCATTTTCATTACTACCCCCATTAAGAGAAAAGCGGGGAGCAATATTTGCCGTAGCCGGGGTTATCTTTTTTACTTCTAACAGCACGGAGCCATTATAGGAAGAATCATTATCCAGAGCAGTTGCATCTTTACCTACACCCAGAGTAGCTGACTTATTAATGGACTGGTAAAAGAAGCTGCCATTATTAGGTACTGAACTAAGATAACTTTGCTGTTCCCGCGCTACCGCCTGGGATGAGTTTAAGGATATACCTACTTTGTCACCCATGACAAACTGAGGACTGGTATCATCAATACCCCCCAAAGAGGCTCCGCTATTATTCCAAATAACTAACGGTTCGGCTCCAGGGATGATGGCAGCTATTCCGGTGTTGGCAGCAGTATCACTGGGGATAGTCAAAATAGCCTCTCCATCGCCAGCCGCCATATTCATGGTCAAACTGCTGAACTGCACCTCCTGAAACTGCCCTCCGCCTATGGCTAGCTTGCCACTTACATTAACAGTAAGTAGATTGTTAACCGCATCAACTGCAGTTACCGTAATATTCAGTCCACCACTGTAAACCGAATCGGCTGCCAAAACCATAGGATTATTACCCGCATTTATCTGTGCTGCTTCCGGGGGAACGGCATCGGTGAAGAAAAACTTGCCCATATTATTTGGTGATTGCAGATCACTCCCAGCTTCACTGGCTAAAGCAGCAGCAGTTTTAATCTGGTACTCACCTTCCCGCAGTTTATCGGCTTCCACCTTATTTATAAATGAAGCCTCAGGATTAATATAAATCTCTTTTAACCTGCCCATGAAGTATTCTTTCATCATTAGGTTGGCTGGAATTTTAACTCCAGCACCTATTTCCATATTAAGAGAGTCATTGTTGCCTATCCATTTCCCATCCTGATAGGGAGCTTCAGTTACATTGGTGCCACTGAAGATGTATTTACTGCCATAAGTGCTGTTGGCTATCATCATTAACTGGTTGTTAAGCTCCGCCACTTCCTTGGCAACAGCCCGATTAGAATCGGGGTCATTGGTGCCGGTGGCTGCTTTATTAGTTAATTCGCGGATTTTCTGCATAACCTCGTTTATATCATTTAGAGAGGAATCGGTGGTTTGCATAAAACTAGCGGCTTCCTTAATGTTGCTAATATATTGTTCACCTTCAACCAGGGAAGTTCTAAGACGCAAGGATTTAACAATTCCCGCCGGGTTATCCGACGGCTTGTTAATCTTCCTTCCGGTGTACAGCTGGCGCTGGTACTCATCCATTATTTGCAGATTATTATTCAGATTGCGTCTCAGGTCATTAACCAGCATAAAATTAGTTATTCTCATTTTTCATCCCTCCGAGGTGTTTTTAGACACTGAATACACAGACAAATTATGAAGGACACTGATTCTTATTTTTGTATTTATAAATCCTTAATAGATACCAAACTGGATATTTATGTATCTTGTGGTTACTCTTTTTTAAAAAGTTCAGCTACCTTAATAGCGACCAACGGGAGCATCCGTGTGCCCTGTGGGTATGTAATTCATAAAATTCAGTGTTTTCAGTGTCTATTATTCTATCTTCCCACCAGGCCCATGCGGCTTATTACTACCTCCAGGGCTTCATCGATGGAGGTTATGAAACGGGCAGCGGCGTTATACGCGTGTTGGAATCTAATCATATTAGTCATTTCCTCATCCAAAGAAACCCCAGAAACGGACTGGCGTTTGTTTTCCAATTCAGTAAGGAGGGTTTCCTGGTTTTTTACCATGCGCTGCGCCTCCTGGCTTTGTACCCCGGTATCAGCAGCGATAGAACGCCAGTAATCATCAGTAGTAACGTGTTGCACCATACCCAAGTTTTCTGCCGGTTCCTGATAATAGAAAAAATGGGCTGCCGGGCTGGCAGATATCAGGGGGTCGCCATCAGCAACTGTCCCGGTAGTTAACTTAATCTGGCCGTTATAGCTAGTACCATAATGTGTACTTAGCGGGTTGTTATTGAGGGTAAAAAAGCTGATGTTATTATCGTTTAGAATCGGTGTAGCACCAGGAATTCCATTCAGGCTCTCATCATTAAAAACAAAGCGGTGGGTTCGGTTCTCAGGTTCGGGTAAATTATAGTTATATTTTAGATCCAACTGTTGGTAGGTGGTGCTAGCAGTAGTAGCTGCGGTCAGATTCAAAACCCCTTTATCCCCAGCTTTCAACTCTGTAGCTTTGCTTGCATTCACAGCATCCAGACCAGTAAGTTCAAACTCCAATGAGCCAATCTTAATCGTTTGATTCCCAGCGGCACCATAATAAATACTCAGCGTATTAGTATGCTGAGTATAATTTCCGTTTAAATCATATTCATGGGATGTACAGGAATAACTTACTTTACCTGTAACACTATCGACACTGGTAACTGTTAGCTCAATACAAGCATTTACTTCTAAAGTATCGGCATCGGTAATGCTACCTATAGCAGTACTGCCTAGAATACTGGCAGCAGTTCTTTGATTGTAACTTTGTAGTATACGCAGCTGTGCATCTTTGGCTCCAGGCTGGTTTACAATAGTATCAATTCTATACTCCCCATTCTGTAATCCACTAACCTGTATATCCCTGAGGCCTGAGCGGGGATCAATAACCTCCAAACTGCGTACCGTGGTGGAGTAAAAGGAAATTTCATCCCCATCCAACCTTGCCTTGACATCCATTTCCCTTTTGTCCAATTCTTCCTGAATAGCATCGGCCAGTTTGCGCATATCTTCGAAAGTCCGGGGAGCAGGTACCTGAATGCGTTTAATACCACTGCCAGCATCAATTAAGAATTCCAAGGCCTGGGTGGAACTAATATCTATACTGATGCCATCTGTTTTCAGGTCATATGTAACATTATTCAAATCATGTTTTAACTGGGCAATTCTGAGGGCATTATTCCCGTCTCCAAAATTAATCTTTTTGCCGTCATCATCCCAGGTACGATGGCTGGCAGCAGCGATATTTTTAGGATCATTTTGAATTTCCTGACTGACCCGCATAAATTTTGCCCAGTTGTCATAACTGTCTGGATCAGGCGGCAAATCAAAGAAGTTAATACCATCCGGATAGCGCATATCTATATAGGGAGTGCCGGACTGGTCGGTTTTAT
>JAQUGU010000016.1 GCA_028683995.1 Syntrophomonadaceae bacterium
CCTCACCCCTCACCCCTCACTCTAAACAACAATTCAAGTCACTAATTTAGGCTTTATATACAAAAAACTTTGTTAGCAATTGTTAATCTTACTATCCTGGTTTAAATCATGATTTTTAGGAAATAATTTTTAGTACAGAGAGGGGGAAATATTTAATGAAAAAAAATTTGACTGCTATCATACTGGTATTATTCACAACCTTGCTAGGTTCTTATGCTTATATAGAATATAATCAACCCTTGAACCAGAAAGTATTAAGGCTGCACGTGGTGGCTAATAGCGACTCACCTGCTGACCAGGCCTTAAAACTGGAGATTAAGGATCGCATCGTTACCCAGATGGGTGAGGAGTTTAAAGATGTAGATTCAGCCCAGGAAGCGCGCCGTATTGCTATAAGCAAAAAGGCTGAAATTAAAGAAGTAGCTGAAACGATGGTAAATTCTAAGGGATATGATTATCCGGTAGAAGTTTATGTAGGGGAGTTTGATTTCCCCACCAAAAGTTACGGTAATCTGGTTTTTCCCCAGGGTCGCTATGAGGCAGTAAGGGTAGTGCTGGGTGAAGGTGAGGGCAAGAATTGGTGGTGTGTCCTGTTTCCACCTCTATGCATGGTGTCTTCATCTGATAAAGGTTTAAGCCTGGATAGCCCTGCCCAAGCTCAGGTTAGTCTAAAATGCCTGGAACTACTCCCCCAGGGAGTGAAAGTTAAAATATCCGGGAAACAATAATTAAAGCTAATTTACTTAAATCTCATTACATTCCCCCCCTAACTCCGGGGAACGGCGCCAAGCCGTTCCCCATTTTTTAATGATTGATGGAGACGGGCTGGGGTATAAAGGAAAAATATTGGTCGTAAGGAATTTTAGATATATAATTAAAAAAAATACAGGAGCAGTATAATGCAGACAGTAATTATAGAAGCACCCGCTAAAATTAACCTTACCCTGGATGTAAAAGGCAAACGCAGCGACGGCTATCACGAACTGGAAACGGTTATGCATCAGGTTAACCTTTTTGATCGGGTAACCCTGGAACCCCGGTCTTCAGGGATTGAGATGGCCACTAACAGCAGCTCAATACCTCTGGGCCAGGAGAATTTGGCTTATAAGGCAGCCCTGATGGTTTTACAGGAGTACCAACCGGGAGCGGGAGTTAAAATTTTTATAGAGAAAAACATACCGGTAGGTGCCGGGCTGGCCGGCGGAAGCACTGATGCGGCTGCGGTACTGGCAGGGATTAATCATTTATACGATTGCCGCTTTTCCCGCCAGCAATTGCTTAAGATGGCTGCTGCCATTGGTTCAGATGTGGCTTTCTGTATGTCCGGGCAGTATTACCAGCCCCGACCAGGAGAACTAGTGAGCCGGGGCACTACCGCTATAGCCCGGGGTCGGGGGGAATTATTGGAATCCCTGCCCACCAGGATCATACCTTATATATTAATTGTAAAACCCGACTTTGAGCTATCCACCGTCCAGGTGTATTCCGAACTGGATTTAAAAGCGGTTGAGCAATTTCCAGATACCAGGAGCTTTTTGCAAGTATGGAATAAAGGCGATATTATAAACATATCCGTTTATATGGCTAATGTACTGGAATCGGTGAGTATTCGGAAAAAGCCGGAAATAGGTATAATAAAGTCCAGGTTAATGGAAATGGGCGCTCTTAATGCCCTGATGTCAGGCAGTGGGCCCAGTGTTTTCGCCATCTTCCCGGATAATGAAACAGCCTCCAAGGCATACCAGGCCTTTAAAAAAGAGTACCGGGAAGTATACCTGCTTTCATCCTATAAAAGAGGTGATAAAAATGGAAGCTAAAAGACTGTTACCAGTAAACCTTGAATCCTATAAACCCCTGCGGGAGCTGGTTTTGGAGGCAATTAGGGAGGCTATCATCAACGGCAGCTTAAAGCCGCGGGAAAGGCTGATGGAGATACAACTGGCGGAAGAACTGGGGGTTTCTCGCACCCCTATACGGGAGGCCCTGCGCAAGTTGGAATTGGAGGGCTTTATAGTAATGGTCCCCCGTAAGGGAGCTTATGTAGCTGACATTTCCTTAAAGGACATTGCCGATGTATTTGAGATTCGAGCTGCTCTGGAGGGACTGGCTGCAGGTTTAGCCGCGGAACGAATAACTGATGAGGAACTGGAATATATGGAAAGGCATCTGGTAGAAAAAGGCGATGCCATTTCCCAAAATGATATGGAACGGCTGGTGGCTATTGATACTAGTTTTCATGAAGCCATCTACCGGGCCAGCCGTAATGAACGGCTTTTTGCCATAATCAATAACCTGCGCGAGCAAATCCAGAGATTTAGAGCTACTTCCCTGGCTTATCCGGGTAGAATGAAACAATCTCTGGAAGAACACCGTATAATAGTAGAAGCCATTCAATCGCGAGATGTCCAAGGTGCCAGGCAGGCAGCTCAGGAGCATATAGAAAATGCTGAAAACAGCATGATTGAATCTATAAAAAAAGACGGATTCCCCACAGCTTAAGTAACGGAGGTATAAGAATGCAATACGATGCTATTATCCTGGCCGGAGGAGAGAGCAGTGGTGAACTAAAAAAAATAGCTCCCTACGACAATGAAGCCCTGATTATGATAGGCAATTACCCTATGATTTACTATGTCTATCAGGCCTTGCGCCAATCTCCTGCTATTAGAAACATTGTAATCAGCGGACCCACCGAGGCTTTGCGTAATATATTTATCGGGCAAGACCGGCTATTCTTTGTCAGCGGGGGACAGAATGCTATTGAAAGCTTCGCCCACGGGGTTGAATTACTGCGGGAAAAAGGTATAAGTGAGCAGATTTTAATCATGCCTTCAGATATACCCTTTATTACCATCGATGCTATTAATGATTTTATAAACCAGGCGGAGCAATATGATGCTGAATTTTACTACCCGGTAACCCGGAAAGAAGTTAATGAAGCTCGCTTCCCTGGAGTTAGCCGGACTTATGTAAAGCTAAGAGATGGGATCTTCACCGGGGGTAACCTGTTTATTCTGCGCTCGGAATTGTTTGACCAGGTCCTGGAAATAGCCCTAAAACTGGTAGAGAGAAGAAAGAATCCCCTGGCTATGGCTAAACTATTCGGCTTTGGCCTGGTATGGAAGTATATTATCCGCCGTTTAAATATAAACGCAGTGGAGAAAAGATTCTATCAAACCCTGGGTATCAAGGGTAAAGCCATCATATCCCCCTACGCCGAAGTTGGTGTAGACGTTGATAAACCCAGTGACCTGGAACTGGCTCAAAAACACCTGGAAGGGTTCAGATTTTAGGTGGCAGGTGAGGTGGCTGAGGGATGTTTCGTTTTGTTTGCCACTCCCTTCTACCTCCAGTTCCAGAGCTTCGTTACCATTACCCGCTCGGGTGGTTGCGAACCCCTCCCGTTTAAGATAATTATCAATCATATCTAAAATCTTAACTTCATCATCCACCAGGAGCAGCCGGTAAGTCATTCCAAAATCACCTCTACATCCTATATTAACACCCTTACCCGGCGTTTATCCACAGCTCTGGGGGAGCGATATAAAAATTTTCATTCTTTCAGATAAAAGGTATAATACAAGTGACTGGATTTTTCTGTTCCGTGGCTGATATGTAAACGCAGATATTAAATTAATTTTGAATTCTTAATTTTTAATTAAGGTTAGAAATGCTTCGCATTTCAAAATTCAAAATTTAAAATTCATAATTAGGGTAAGGGTGGAATTAATAGAGTGAAGTATTCAGCAGTTATACTGGCGGCGGGCAAAGGGGTGCGCATGCATTCGCAAATGCCCAAGGTGTTACACCGGATAGCGGGCAAACCCATGATATGGTATGTAGTTAAGGCGGTAAAAGAAGCCGGAATTGATGACATTACCGTGGTGGTGGGACATGGCAGAGAGCTGGTAGAAGAGACTTTATCGGGCGAAAACCTGCACTTTGTGGTGCAAGAACAGCAACTGGGCACCGGCCATGCCCTGATGCAGGCCCAGGGCAGTGTTAATCCGGATCATACCCTGGTGGTTTTAGCCGGAGATACCCCGCTTCTAGAGGGCAAAACCATAAAAAAGCTACTGGATTTCCACCGGCAGCAGCAGGTCCGAGCTATTGTACTCAGCGGTCTGCTCCCTGACCCTTATGGCTATGGCCGCATCATCCGCCAGGCTGATGGAGGATTAGAGCGTATTGTGGAAGAAAAAGATGCCAGCCCGGACGAAAAGAAAATAGCAGAAATTAACACTGGCATGTACTGTTTTCAGGCGGGAGCAGTATTTGCAGCACTTTCCCGGCTGGATCGCAGCAATGTTCAGGGAGAATACTATCTTACCGATGTTTTGCCTATATTAAAGAATGATGGACACCAGGTGGCGGTACTGGCCACCGATGAAATAGACCAGATTCATGGAATTAATGACCGGGTACAAATGGCTCAGGCCGAAGCCATAATCCGGCAGCGACATAACCGGGAACTGATGAAAAACGGGGTAACCGTTATGGCTCCGGAAACCACCTTTATCGATAGCTCGGTGAAAATTGGCATGGATACGGTTATTTATCCCTTTACCATCATCGAGGGAGAGACCTCTATCGGACAAAACTGTACTATTGGGCCTTACACCCACATAAACGATTCCTCCATAGGTAATGATGTAGCAATCGAAAGTTCACGAGTAAAAGAAGCCCGTATTAGCAATCACTGTAACATCGGACCCTTTGCCTATCTAAGGCCGGAGGCCGAGTTACAGGATAACGTTAAAGTAGGCGATTTTGTCGAGATAAAAAAATCTATTATCGGGGCCGGGAGTAAAATTCCCCACCTCAGTTACGTAGGTGATGCCATTTTAGGAAAACAAGTCAATATCGGCGCTGGTACCATTACTTGCAACTATGACGGTAAGAAGAAACATCGCACTATATTGGAAGACCGCGTATTTATTGGCAGTAATACTAATCTGGTAGCGCCGGTGACCATTGGCGAAGATTCCATGACCGGGGCCGGGTCGACTATTACCCGTGATATCCCCGCTAACACCCTGGCCGTGGAACGGGCCGAACAAAGACATATTAGAAAGATGAGAAAAAGCAACCCTGGGGAATAGAAGAGTGACGGTCTTCCCTCTTGAATCGTGGGGATGCCTCATTATTTACTTATAACCCTCTATGTCTGCCCGGGGTAACTGCAACCACCAGGGACAGGAGAGTAAGGGAAATATCCTCACCCCTTACCCCTCACTCTAAACAATTAATCAAGGACAAATTCGGCGTTATTTTCAAGAAAACTTTGTTATCAGTGCTAAATTTATTATCAACCAGGGACAATTTTTTAGGAGGTTAAAACAATGAAAGCATCCAGGTGGAGGATGAAACTATTTACCGGAAATGCCAACCCCTGCCTAGCCGAAGAAATAGCTAAATACCTGGGCATGCCAGTAGGTGATGCTAAAGTATCGCGTTTTTCCGATGGTGAAATTAACTGTGTTATTGACGAGAGTGTGCGTGGAGTAGACGTTTTTGTAGTACAGCCAACCTGTTCACCAGTTAATGATAACCTGATGGAACTCCTCATAATGATTGATGCTTTTAGGCGGGCTTCTGCTTCCCGTATCAATGCGGTGATTCCCTATTATGGATATGCCCGCCAGGATCGTAAAAGCAAGGCCCGTGACCCGATTACCGCCAAACTGGTTTCCAACCTGATAGTTGAAGCTGGTGCCCAGCGGGTAGTTGCAGTAGATTTACATGCCAACCAGATTCAGGGTTTTTTTGACATACCAGTTGACCATCTACCTGGAGTACCGACTATAGCCGAGTATTTGAAGGCCCAGGGACTGAATGAAACTTCTGTAGTTCTCTCCCCTGATGTCGGAGGAGTTACCAGAGCTCGTGATTTAGCGGCAAAACTGGGGGCACCTCTGGCCATAGTGGACAAGCGCCGACCGGAACCTAATGTATCCGAAGTGATGAATATTATCGGAGATGTAGAGGGTAAATCAGTTATAATTGTTGACGATATTATAGACACTGCCGGTACCCTGTGTATGGCAGCAGAAGCAATGAAAGAAAAGGGGGCCTTAAAGGTTTATGGTTGCTGTACCCACCCGGTTTTTTCCGGACCAGCTATAGACAGGCTGTCTCGCGCACCCTTTGAAGAAATTGTGGTAACCAACACCATTCCCCTGGGCGAGGAAAAAAGACTCCCCAATCTTACGGTTCTCTCCGTGGCTCCGCTAATAGGCGAGGCCATTCTTAGAATTCATGAAGACCTGTCCGTAAGTAAACTTTTTGAAGGTTAGTAGTTTTTGGACATATACAAGCTAAACTGGTATAATAACTACTTGATAATTTAATAAATGCAGCCTGGTTTGTAAGGTTGATTAAGGAGTGATAATAATGGCTGAGGTAGAGAAAATAAGCTGCCAGAAACGTGATATAAAAACTAGAGGTTTTCTAAATGAGCTGAAGCGCAGCGGACTCGTGCCCGGAACAGTATATGGCAAAGGAATAGATAATCAAGCCATATCGCTGGCATCGAAGCAGCTTTCCCGTATTTTTCAGGTTCACGGCTCGCGGGGCCTGTTCTCCCTGGAAATAGAGGGGAGTAGTGGCTTAATGGTGGTAGTCCGGGAAGTACAACGGCATCCTATCACCGGGCAGCTTATCCATGTTGACTTCTGGGAGGTAAGGCTGGATGAGAAAATAAACAGTACCGTGGGTATTTCCATTATTGGTGAGGAAGAGATAATGAAAAAAGGTGGTATCCTGCAATCGGGCGCTAAAGAAATTGAGGTTTCCAGCTTGCCCCAGGATATTCCGGAAACCCTGGTCTATGATATAGCTGCTCTGGAAATTGGTGATAAGGTTACGGTAGCTGATCTGCAGGTACCGGCAGGAGTAGAAATACTTACTAGTTTGGAGGCAATGGTAGCTACTGTATTGGCTCCAGCCAAACCTGATGAAGAGGAAACTGAAGAAGAAGGCGAAGCCACTGAAGCCGAAGAGACAGAGGCAACCGAAGGCTAAGAAGCAAATTATTATAAAAGGATTGGGCCTTATCGCTCAATCCTTTTTTAACCTGTAGGGGATTTTAACGCGGAAATGCGGAGCATTTCAACGATAATTCAAAATTAAGAATTCAAAATTCAAAATTTAACCATGAGGTAGGACTATGAAAGTTATCGTAGGGTTGGGCAATCCGGGAAAAAAATATAGCGATACCCGCCATAATATTGGGTTTCGGGTCTTGGAGGAAATAGCCCGGCGCTCTTCCATTGAAAAAGAAGAAAGCCGTTTCGATGCTATTATTGGGCATATTCGTATTGGCGGGGAAAAAGTCCTGCTGGTTAAGCCTCTTACCTACATGAACCTTAGCGGCAAAGCAGTTCAGCCCCTTATGCGCTGGTTTAAGCTGGATCTTGGCGACCTCATAGTAATTTATGATGATATGGATCTGTCTCCCGGCGTTCTGCGCCTGCGGGCTCAGGGTGGCAGCGGAGGCCATAAAGGTATGGCTTCCATTATCGACCGGTTGGGTAGCCAGGAATTTGCCCGCATCCGCATTGGCATCGGGCGTCCCGATAATGAAGCTATTGGCTGGGTGCTGGGGAAATTTAGCTCAACAGAACAGAAGCTTATGGAAGAGGTAATTGACCAGGCTGCAGCTGCAGTTGAATGCTGGGTAAAGCAGGGCATAGACCGGGCTATGAATGAGTATAATTAGTAAGGAAATAGGGTGCTGGTAACAGACAATATAGGTATAGCAAAGTTCGGTGGTAACCCTAAGTTACCAGGTTAATTTTAAATTAAGAATTAAGAATTTTAAATTATTGTGGAAATGCTTCACATTTCTTTTATTATAATTAACACAACCCCGGTTATATTTCGACGTTAATTCTTAATTCCCAAAAGTATATTTGCCTGCCATCTCAGGGAGAATAATAAAAAATCCAAAGGAGCAGGCATAATGAAAATATACCACGTGTGCGAATATTGCCAGCAAGTTTATTGCACTTCTGAAGTCGAAGGCCCTGAAGGAGCCATACAATTAAACGGAACCTGCGAAGATTGCGCCCTGGAACTGGGGATGAATGAGACATTTACTAATATGGGACAGCACTTCTATAACTGAGTGAGGAGATAGGAAACACCCAATTCAGTTACAAATTCGGCCTTATTTACAAGGAAACTTTGTATGTAGTGTTTATTTTTGAAACATTGGGGAGGAGTTTTGTACGATTGAACCTGGAAGTCTTGCAGCGCACTGCCAGGTGTCTGCAAAATAAAGAAAACGTTATATTAACCGGGCTAGTAGGCAGCGCCCGGAGTTTTGTGTTTTCTGAACTTATGAAATTGGCCCATGGCAAAATGCTTTGCCTGGTGGGAAGCGAAGAAAAAGCTTATGACCTGGCGCGTGAGCTTCAGGGATTCCTGGAACGGGAACGCATACTCATGTTCCTGGGCCGGGACTTTGTATTTATGAAAGAAAACTACTCCACGGTGGAGACCGGGCGCATCCTCACTTTGGAGGAATGTCTGCTCCACCCTTCCCGTAGTGCTATAATTATTGCTACCCCGGCGGCTTTTCTGTATAGCCTCATAAGTCCGGAGCAAATGCAGGCTGCCACCATAGAACTGCACAGCGGCGATGAACAAGAACTGGAAGAGCTGTTAAAGAAGCTGGTTAACAGCGGCTATAACCGGGTTATTACGGTTAGCCGGCCCGGTGAGTTTGCCGTCCGCGGCGGCATACTGGACATCTTCCCGCCGGCAGAGAAGGAAGCACTGCGGGTAGAGTTTTTTGGCGATTTTATCGACTCGATTCGTCGTTTCAATATAGACAGCCAGCGCTCGGGTAAGAAAGAGAGCCTGCTAAGAATAAGCCCGGCGGATGAGCTTTATGGAGATAAACTGGAGAGCACTTTGCTTAACT
Organism: Syntrophomonadaceae bacterium; assembly: GCA_028683995.1. GTDB lineage: Bacteria > Bacillota > Syntrophomonadia > Syntrophomonadales > Syntrophomonadaceae > UBA4844. Next base: position 8,930 of record JAQUGU010000016.1, read on the forward strand.
ACCTGCCCGCCAATGCAGCCATTTTCCTGGACGAGGCCCGAGATTTCTACCGCAGCTATGAGAAAAACTTGAGGCGTCACCGGGAATTTGTCCGTGAGGCAGGACGCGAGGGCAGGATAATCAGGGAACCGGAAGTTCTGGAGCTGGAAAAGCTGCAGGAAGCCGTAAAATCACGGGCGCTAATATATCATTCCTTTTTCCCCGGCAACATCCCCCAGGTACAGGTAGCTATGATGGAACACATCTCCCAGCAGGAAATGGAGCCCTTCTATGCCAACCTGGAGGTCTTCTATACCCGGATTAAAGAATGGCAGGAAAAAGGCTACAGTGTGCAACTGGCCATAAAAAGCAAAGTGGCCCGGGAACAGCTTAAGAAGGAATTGCTGGAGCAGCATATAAACCAGGTAGAATACCTGAACCAGGCGGTGGAAAAAGGCTTTGTCAGTCATAGCCTGGAGCTGGCATTGTTTAGTGAGAGGGATATCTGGGGTAAATCACCAGGTCGTGGCAGCAGGCAGCGTAAAAAATCGGAAGAGCGCATACTGCTGGAAGATTTAAAACTGGGCGATTATGTAGTCCATGAGAATTATGGTATCGGCATTTTTCGCGGGGTAACTCAGGTAGAAAGCGATGGGGTTACCCGGGAATATATCCTCTTGCAGTATGCCGGGACTGATAAACTCTACTTGCCGGTAGAGAAGCTGGACCTGCTTTTCAAATATACCACTTCGGAAGAGAAGGCCCCGCGCCTGAGCAAACTGGGGGGGAGCGAGTGGGAGCGCACCCGCAAAAAAGTCTCAGAGTCTATTCGCGAGATGGCCGAAGACCTGCTGCGGCTATATGCCGGTCGGGAAGCCAGTGAGGGTTATGCCTTTTCCCCCGATACCCCCTGGCAGAGGGAATTCGAAGGGTCTTTTCCCTATGAAGAAACTCCGGATCAGCTAAAAAGCATAAATGAAGTTAAGTCTGACATGGAGAGCAAACAGCCTATGGATCGTCTAGTCTGTGGAGATGTCGGCTACGGCAAAACCGAGGTAGCCATGCGGGCAGTTTTTAAAGCTATTATGGACGGCAAACAGGCAGCTATACTAGTTCCCACCACCGTACTGGCAGAACAGCACTACCAGACCTTCACGGAGCGTTTTCAGGATTATCCCTGTACTATCGAGGCATTAAGCCGTTTCCGCACCAGCACCCAGCAGAAGCGTATAATTGCTGATGTCCAAAAAGGGGTGACAGATATAGTAATCGGCACCCACCGCTTGCTGTCGCGCGATGTGCAGTTTAAAGACCTGGGTCTATTAGTAATTGATGAGGAGCATCGCTTTGGCGTAGCTCAAAAAGAGAAAATTAAAGCATTAAAACAAACCGTTGATGTAGTCAGCCTCTCGGCTACCCCTATACCGCGCAGCCTGCATATGTCACTGACTGGTTTGCGTGACCTCAGCATAATAGAGACTCCGCCCCCGGAGCGTTATCCTATTACTACCTATGTGCTGGAATATAACGATGAAATAATTTCCCGGGCTATAAGGAGTGAAGTGGAGCGTAAGGGGCAGGCCTTTTTTGTCCACAATCGTATCGAAGATATACACCGGGTACATGAGCATCTGCAGGAACTGCTTCCCGGAGTAAAAATAGCGGTAGGTCATGGGCGTATGAAAGAAGAGCAATTGTCCCGTACGGTAATGGACTTTTTACATGGTAAATTCCAGCTTTTTCTCTGTACCACTATTATCGAATCCGGTCTGGATATGCCTAATGTAAATACTATGATAATAGATGAGGCTGATAAAATGGGCCTGGCCCAGCTCTACCAGTTGCGGGGACGGGTGGGGCGCTCCGACCGTGTTGCTTACGCTTACCTTACCTACCGGCAGGACAAAATACTGACGGAAACAGCCCAAAAACGCCTTAATGCTATCAGAGAATTCAACGAGCTGGGTTCAGGCATGAAAATCGCCCTGCGCGATTTGGAAATCAGGGGTGCTGGCAACATCCTGGGCGCAGAGCAGCACGGTTACATCCATGCCGTAGGCTTTGACCTGTACTGCCGCCTGCTGGAACAGGAGACTGCCCGGTTGAAAGGACACAGCCCCCGGGAAGAATTCAACACCCAAATGGATATCGATGTCGACTACTATATACCTGAAGCCTATATACCCGACTCTGGTGCCAAAATGCGGCTATATCGGCGCCTTCTACTGGCCAGTGAACAGCAAGAAATCGAAGATATCCGCAGTGAGCTAAATGACCGTTTCGGCCATCCCCCGCAGCCGGTGGAAAACTTCCTACAGATAGCATCACTACGTATTATGGCCCGTAATAAGGATATTAAATCATTGCGCCGTAAGGGTCGGCAGCTGGAAATAAAAACTGCCGGCAAGCTGCCCCAACAACTCACCCGGATAAACCGGGAGTTAAAAGTTCAGCGCCTCAACGACTACACCCTGCTCCTTAACCTGGACCGGGCTTCCTCTTTGCAGAACCTGGGCGAAATCCTGCAAATGATATAATACGATTGGTTATGCCTTTGAGGAGGCCGGGCTAGAATCGGGGCCAACCTGGGATGATTGTAAACTTCGGCCCCGTATCTTAATAGCCAGCAGTAGAATAGTAGGATAAAGCAGATTGATACTGAGTTTTAAAAGCGGGGTAGTTATTCCTTCCAGCGTGTAGAACTCCATATCAGAATTGTACATATATAATGATATTACGGTAAGAAAGAAACCGGTTGGTAAAATGATGGATTTAAAGTGAGTCAGGTTAAAATACTCTTTTACTGCCAGCACTCCGGCCATATAATTAATCAGCAGAACCATAAACCCGCTTATGAACCAGAGGACAAAAAAGAACAGTTCCACCCGCTGAAAATCGGCATAAGCTACAAATCGTAACGATGCATACAGGGGAAAACGGACCAATAAAACATACTCCGGCCCCAGTATGGCCATTACCAGCATACTCCGAACAGTAAATATAATAACCCCAACAAAAAACCAGATATAAAGGAGGCGGTGTTTCCCTCCAGGGTCAGACTTAAAGGGTAAGAATAGTGCCAGTACAGTAATCACGGAATAAGGCCAACCAGCTCCATCCAGGGTTCCCCCAACAAGCATTCGCCAATCAGCTGCTATTGGCTGTAGACGGCTGAAATCAGCTGCAGTAGTTATAATCAGCAAGCTGCCAATAATAAATAGCAGGGTAACTGGAGCAAATAAATCAGCTAAACGTCCTATTGAGTTACTCCCTTTATAAATACAGTAAGCAATACTTATTACTACCAGCGGGCGTAATAAGTAACAGGTGAGAAAAGGGAAAATAGTTCTTATCAGGATACAAGCATCAAACAGGTAAATAATAATACTGTAAAAAATCATAGTAATAAAAATGAAGCTAAGGATTTTACCGGCTACTTTACCCAGGCAGATTTCACTTATTTTGATAATACTTTGACCCGGAAAAGCCTTCTGTATGGAGATTATGGCAAATAATAGGTACAGGCCTACTAATGATGCCAGCAGGTTAGCTATCCAGGCGTCCCGACCTGATCCGCTGATGGGAGCCAGGATGAGGGCATTGCCCATCAGGGTCATAAATAGCAGAAAGGCCAACTGCCTTTCCGATAAACTCGAATTATCCACCAATAAACATCTCCTTTAAGCCACATTCGCCCGTCATATCCGCCTGGCACTTACCCCTCGCCCCTCGCTCCTCGCCCCTTACCCCTCGCCCCTCGCCCCTCGCCCCTCACTCTAGACACCAGTCAAGTTTTAACCTCGGATTTATTGCTCAACAACCATATCATTAACGCCTTATTTCCTATTAGTGGGTAAGGTTAAAAAAGGCCATAACCTGCTCGGCTAAAGGGAGTAGCATATAAATTAAAGACTTTGGATCAGGCAATAAATAAGAACGTAATGCATAATCCAGTCCATAGAGCAGTGCTAGAAGGGAAAAAAACGATATAACAAATATTTCCTTCCATTCCCTTCTTTTAACAATTCCCGGTCCTTCCACTATGATTATCAAAAGTAGAAAAACTATCATTAATCCAATCAATACTGTTTCCTCCATAAAAACAGCCGGTCCTTGACGCTTATTTAAATTCGAATGAACGAGTACCGATGTAGGTTCGGTCTACCAGGCAATTTACTTTAATATTAGCTCTGGTTTGCGGGTATAATTCCGACCAGTGGTACTGTAATTTCTCCCATTCTGCAGGATAATGACGATATAAGGTTCGCCCCCAGCCCAGGATATCGCTATTTAAGCTCTGTGATTTATCGATACAGGCTTGAATTTCCTGTTTTATTTGGCGGGCAGCAACAGACTCCAGATTTGATCTTTGTTCTATTCCCACCAGTTCAGCAGTACCTGTTTGTTCATAGAAATTAACGGCTGTCTCAATTTGTATATCCATTACCAGAGAGCCATCCTGCAGGCGGGGTGTCTGTTTAGTCTTAAAATTAACCACTTCGAATACTACTCTTCCCTTTCCTCCGGGCATTTCCACTCCCAGTAACCCTCCCATCTTTTTTCCCGGATTAAGCCAGCGATAACCCCGGCTCTCCTTTTCATTTAAAAAACCCACCATGCGGCGGTCTTTAAACACCGCAGTTCCCTGCAGTTTTAGGTCTTGTCCCCCATCAATTGCAGTTACAGTCACGATAGGTAAAACCGGGTCTACGCCCGGAGTAGCCAGTTTGAAAAAGAATTCGGCAATGGAAACCGGGACATAAATCCCCAAAGAAGTTTCTTGAAAGCGCAGCAGTTGCTCCATACAGCGTAAAGAACACCCGGTTAAGGGATCATTTACGGAAAAAAGTTCTTCCAGGGGCAGGTTATGGGCTATAAGCATGTCGGAATCCATACGGACATTACGGTTACGCATCAAAAAATCGGCGATAAGAGCCATATCATTACGGGCCAGATTTTCTCCAATAACCAGGGTGCTGGCATGGGGCCATAGTGGGATACGGGGCAGGTAAAGGGTAATATTGCGGGCGGCTTCAGTAATGGTCCGGCCATCTGAGGTCAATACCAGGTTCTTAATTTTAACTGCCCCTTCTTTTTTGCTAGAAGCTGTTTCCAACTGTATGGCAAAATGCATTTGGCCGTTTTCTTGCAAATCAGCTCCCAGGCCGGCTACTATTGCAGTATTATTTATTTCCACCAGACTCCAGCAACCACAGCAGCTTAAAAGCATAGTAAAAAGGATAATAATTGCAGTCAGGCGCTTAACCACAGTCACACCCCACCAGCATGGTAATCGGTTTAAGGGGTAAATAGCTTAGTTTGCTTAAGGTAATTGTGAATGGGTTATAAATTACCCATCCATAATACTGGGCCAGTCCCAGATAAACCCCCACTATATAAAAACCTGCAAAAACCAGCAGACCCCGGTAATGCCGCTGGCGTACCAGAGCCGGTACTTCCAGAGCTACAATTACAATAAATATCAATATCAAAATCGCCAGCATATTCCAGCACCTCCTCGTATTAAAAAAGTAACCTTATAACTTCTTAC
>JAQUGU010000207.1 GCA_028683995.1 Syntrophomonadaceae bacterium
CCATTAAGGAGATGAACCATTGAAGGTAGCCGTCCTTATGAGCGGTGGGGTTGATAGTACCGTAGCCGCTCTTCTACTAAAAGAACAGGGTCATGAAGTCACCGGCCTGACCATGATTAATTGGAATTCAGAGGTAGCAGCCCAGGCCGCCGATGCTGCTGCAGTTTTGCATATTCCCCATATAGTAATTGATTTGCAGGAAAAATTCCAGGAAAAGGTTATAAACTATTTTACCTCGGTATATGCACAGGGTCAGACCCCCAATCCCTGTGTAGTCTGCAACCGCTTTATAAAATTCGGTAGTCTGCTGGATTATGCCCTGGATCTGGACTTTGATGTAATTGCCACCGGGCATTATGCCCGTATTAAATATGATGACACCAGGAAGCGTTACCTGCTGAAGAAGGGAAAAGATTTGGCAAAAGACCAGAGCTATTTCCTCTATGGGCTTAATCAGAAACAGCTGAAGCATACCCTGTTTCCGCTGGGGGAGTTAACCAAGCCTGAGATTAGAAACATAGCTCGGGAAAGAAATCTGGAAGTTGCGGAAAGCAAGGATAGCCAGGAGATTTGCTTTATTGCCGGGGACTATCGCGATTTTCTTCAGGGACGGGTGAAGTTTAAGCCTGGTCAGGTAGTGGATCTACAGGGGAATGTCCTGGGAGAACACCGGGGATTACCTTTTTATACGGTGGGACAGCGGAAGGGATTGGGTATAAGTGGAGGGCGTCCCCTCTACGTTGTGGCTCTAGATTCTGAAAATAACCGCCTTATACTTGATGATTTGGAACATCTATACGCAAGCAGCCTGACCGCCACTAACAATAACTTTATTTATTACGAAAACCTGGACAACCCGCTGGGGGTAGAAGCCCGTATCCGCTACCGGGCATCTAATGCCCCCGCCTTACTCACCCCGCAAGGGGACAAGATATTATTGCAATTCGATAATCCCCAGCGCGCCATAACCCCAGGACAATCTGTAGTCTACTACCTGGGCGAATACGTCCTTGGCGGCGGCACCATCCAATAAATATGTCCGGGGACAGGCACCGGACATATTGGCACCGGACATATTCGACCTCCCACCTCCCACATCCCACCTCCAACCTCCCACATCCCACATCCGACTTCCGCTCCCATATACATTTTTATTTTCCTGTAGGGTAACAATATTGATATGAAGATTAGAAATTTAAAAAACCTGCCGGTCTTTGACCGGGACAGTGCTCAGGTTATTGGCCGGGTGGAAAAGGTGGTAGTCGGGGATGATTTCCGACTGGCTTATCTGGTCATAGAAATAGCCGAAGGTGACCCGGGCATGGTAGTACGCCAGGATTTGGAAATAGGTGGAGAATCAGTCACCATTAATAGCACTGCCAGTATTAAATCCTATGTTGCCGGGGAAGAATTATCAATATATCAGAAAAAAATCGGCGACACCGTTTTTGACCGGGAGGGGAAAGAACTGGGTGCAGTAAGTGATTTTATCCTTTCCCGGGACAGTATGAAGGTCTGGGGAGTGGAAATATCCTCAGGTGCTATCAAGGATATACTGCAGGGACGGGAGGGAGTTCCTCTGGAACAGATAAACTGGAGGACTCCCGAAAGCGCGGTCCTGTTTGATGAAGGGAGCAATGACGATGATTATCAGGTGTCCGGTGTGTAATGGCATGCAGATTGGGAAAGTGGGTAATGAGCAGTATTATTGCTGGAACTGTTTTTTGGAGTTTAATTTTAACAAAGGTCGGCTAAATCTCTATGAAGTGGCCGAAGATGGCACCTTAATTTCCATGGACAAATCCTCGGAATTGTTATAAGTGGGACAAGGGGACAGGTCCCGTGTCCCAGGGAGCAAGGAGTAAAGGGCTGAGAGCAGGGGAGTGCAAGGTAAAAGTCAGGTACCAGGCGGGGAGTAGTAAGTGAGGATAACTCATTATAGTAAGCAAATATATCACAAGAACCGTCCCCCTGATACCGCCTGATATACCGAAGGGTGAGGAGCGAAGAGTGGGGGGGTAACAAGGGAGGTGAATTCGAGTGCGGGCATATAGCTTTATTATCGGGGCTTTAGTCGGAGGGGCTGCCGCTTATTACTACATGAACCATCAAAGTGAAATTAAGCGTGGCAGCTATCAGGTTAAGGCCAGATACAGCAAGGTTAAAGATACCATTAGCGACGTGGCCAATGACGTGGCCGATGACCTGGGTGACATCATTGGAAAGCAGGAATCTTAATGCAGATAAATTCCCGCAAATTATCTCATTATATAATCTTTTTCCTGGCAGTCATCATCAGCATCTATTTTCTCTATCTGGTCAGGGAGGTGTTGCTTACCTTCTTTCTGGGTGCTCTCTTAGCTTACCTGCTCTTTCGCCCGGTATCCTATATTGAAAAAAAAGGCTTGAAGAGAATCTGGGCTATTGTCCTGCTTTACCTGGGAGTAGCCGCTGTCCTGGCCGTAATATTAGCCCTGGCTATTCCCGGTCTGGTAAGAGAGCTGAGCGGATTGGCGGAATTATATCCCCACTATGTGGGGCAGGCTCAGGAAATGGCAGGCAAGATTGACCAGATGAACACCCCGGAACAGTTAAACCAGGTGCTTAACAAAAACCTGGGTAAACTCGAATCCTATATCTACCAGGTTTTAAACGGCTTTTTAAGCGGTTTCTATAATTTCCTGGGTAAAATATTTGCCCTGATTTTCTCTCCCATTCTGGCCTTCTATATTATGAACGACTGGGAAAAGATTCGCGACGCCTTCCTTAACCTCTTTTCTCCCCGGGTTCGCAATGAGCTTACCATGATAAGCCGGCAAATCGACAATGTACTCATTGAGTTCATCAAGGGACACTTGATGGTAGCTGCTTTTGTAGGTTCAGGGATAGGCATATCCGCTGCCCTGATTGGGGTTAAGTTTCCCTTGCTTATAGGCATCTTATCCGGAGTAACTAATCTGGTGCCTTACTTTGGGCCGATTCTGGGAGGTATCCCGGCTATTGCCCTGGCAGCCTCCGAATCTTTGCGCCTGGCCCTTTATATGACTATAGCCATAGTGGTTATTCAGCAGTTGGAGAGTAATCTCATTACCCCTAAAATAATCGGTGACAAACTGGGTCTGCATCCGCTGGTGATAGTCTTTGCCCTGCTGGCCGGGGGAAAACTGCTGGGCATTTGGGGCATGCTTTTTGCCGTACCCATTACCGCAGTTTTGAAGGTAATTGTCGGATGGAGTTATTTAAAACTGGTAGAATGACGAAGCAGCAGAGAAGAGCTTTATTGACAGAGGTGCTTTTATGCAAGAAAATAGATAAGGGGAAAATCGAAATAGGCGCTGATAATAAAGCTGTCTTGCAGACCACGGGGACAGTCCCCACGGTTCACTCGCAATGACATGGTGGATTGCCGCGCTACGCTCGCAATGACATGGTG
>JAQUGU010000208.1 GCA_028683995.1 Syntrophomonadaceae bacterium
CCGGGGCTAAAAATGTTACCGGAGGCCGCCTGTATGTTAACCCGGTACGCGAGCTTTTTCCTGATCTATGGAAAAAAGCACCTCTGGAGAGGTTTATCACCCGGGAAGGTGCCAGTATCATGGCGGGTGAGCGTTCAATTAATGTAGAGTACTGCGGCAGCGAGCTCAGCCAGGAACCATATCAGAGTTATAGTATTCTGCGGGCCAAATTCGACCGCTGGTTTGCCAAACAGGCGGAACGCAAAGGGGCTATGCTGGTAAGTAAAAGCCGGGTTGATGATGTGATAATTGAAAACGACCAGGTAGTTGGAGTATGGGCCGGAGGCGATGAGCTAAGAGCTGATGCAGTTGTTGCCTGTGATGGGGTACTATCTTTGCTGGCCGAAAAAGCAGGTTTACGTAAACCGGGTAATCCTCATGATTATGCCGTAGGTTTTAAAGAAGTCATCGAACTGGACTCTACCCTGATAGAAGAACGTTTTGGTCTGGAAGGTAATGAGGGGGCAGCTCGCCTGTTTATGGGCGAAGTTACCCGGGGTAAATTTGGCGGCGGTTTCCTCTACACCAATAAGGATAGCTTGAGCCTGGGTATAGTGGTCGGTATCAAGGACCTTATGGAAGGCTCCCCAGCGGTACAGGCCCCGATTCTGCTGGATGAGTTTAAACAGCGTCCGGAAATTGCCAGGTTAATAAAAGGCGGGGAAAGCGTGGAGTATTCGGCCCATGTTATACCTGAAGGGGGCCTGAAGGCCATAGGCAAATTGTATGGTAACGGCATACTTCTGGCCGGGGATGCTGCCGGATTGGCTCTGAATATCGGGGTTACTGTGAGAGGGATGGAATATGCTCTGGCCTCTGGTTATTACGCCGCCCAGGCGGTGCTGCAGGCCAAAGAAAAAGAGGATTTTACTGCCGGAAGCCTTTCCGGGTATGAAAAACTGCTAAATGATAGTTTTATAATGAAGGATTTTGCTGCTTTTAAAGAGGCTCCGGCAGTGCTTGACAGTTCCAGGTTCTTCAAACATTATCCGGAACTGCTGGGTAATATAATGAAGGATGTTTACGAGGTGCCAGCAGGTCCTAAAGACCGGCTCTACCCTACAATTAAAAAATACCTGACCCTGAAAGAGATGTGGTCTATGGCCGGGGACATGAGAAGGGTGATGAAGATATGAGTGAACTTGGTGGATTGAAAGCCAAACTGGGTCTGGATGTTTTTAAACACGATAGCGAACCTCATATCCGGATTAAGCCTGGCATGGAAAAGGATCCCCGCTTAAAAGCAGCGGTGCTGGTTTGCCCAGCCGGTTTATATGCTGAAAATGATAGTGGTGAGGTGGAACTGACTATAGACGGGTGCCTGGAGTGCGGCACCTGTCGCATTGCCTGCGGCACCGAGGTCCTGGAATGGAACTACCCCACCGGGGGCGCTGGTGTCCAATTCCGCTTTGGGTAATAATAGACACTCTTCGTATACAGGAGCACGTAATCTGTAGGGACGAACCCATGTGTTCGCCCGGAATAGGCAGCTCTATATGCAACGGGATTCACCCTTCGGGGGTCACTGGTCGGCCGGGCAGACACACGGGTCTGCCCCTACAAAAACTAGAATCCGCGTAAGTCCTATAATAATCTGTATTCTTCAGTGTTAATAAATCGATTGTTATATTAACGAGGGAGGTTTGGTTCATGAATATTGTGGTAGCTATGAAACAGATACCTGACCTGCAACAAATCAGGATCAGAAACCGGCAGCCGATTCTGGATGATGTGCCCCTGACCCTGGGGAACATTGATAAGAATGCCCTGGAAGCCGGGGTAAACTTGAGGGATGAGCTGGGCGGCAAAGTCACGGTTTTATCAGCAGGCAACGAAAACATAGAAGATACGGTTAAAGAGGCCCTGGCCGCAGGTGCTGATGAAGCCTTTTTGGTAATAGATGACAGCCTGGAGGGGGCAGAAAGCAGTGTAATAGCTAATGTTCTGGCTGCCTCTATTAAACAAATAGAGGAACCTTCCCTGATACTATTTGGTGAAGGTAGCGGGGATAATTATTCCGGTCAGGTGGGTTCGCGGGTAGCTGAAATACTAAACCTGCCCCAGGTATCATTTGCCAGCAGCATTGAAATTAAAGGAAACCAGGCGGTGGTAAACCGTTCCCTGGAAGATGGTGAGGAAATAGTACAGGTTGATTTGCCCGCAGTAGTAGCCGTACTGGCGGATATTAACGAACCCCGTATTCCTTCAGTAACCCAGATATTAAAGGCGGGGAAAAAACCCAAAGAGGTTTTGGAGCTGGATGAACTGGAGATTGATGCTGGTAAAGCTATGGTGATTGCCGCAAGTAACCTGGCTCCGGAAACAGAACGCAAACGGGTAGTGGTAAAGAGCGTGGATGAGCTTATCCAGGCTTTGACTACTGAAGGCTATGTGGGGAGGTAGTTAAAATGGCAGGAGTCTTAATTTTTAGTGAAAACAACGGATTGGCTCTGGAACTGTTGACCGCAGCCAACAGTCTTAACTCTGCAGCAGTAAGTGCATGCGCTATAAATAATGATGAACAGGCGCAGGCTCTGGCCTCTGCCGGAGTACAGGTCTATGCGGTGAAAAACAATGATTTGCTGATGGCTGATGTGGGAGCTATAGCGAGTGCCATAAAGCAGGTAGCTGACAAGGCTGGTACGGATACGGTCTTGCTGGCATCAAACCGCAGGGGAAAGGAGCTGGCGGGAAGACTGGCTCAGGCTATGAATGCCGGGTGTCTGACTGATGTAACGGCATTAAATGTCGACGGAGATAAAATTATGTGCCAGCGGAATGCCCTGGGTGGGGCAACGGTAGCTACTCAGTATATTGATGCCGATAAGAAAGTCGTTGCCATCCGTCCCCGCACCGTTGAAGCTGCAACCGGAGCAGGAGTAGGAGCAGTAGAAGAAGTAGCGGTAGAGGTAAAAAAAGCTGGAGTTACAGTATTGGAATTTAAGTCCCGGGTTGGTGACAGTGTAGATATCGAAGCGGCTGAAGTGCTGGTTGCAGTTGGTCAGGGTTTAAACAGCCAGGACGATTTGCCTGCGGTAGAAGAACTGGCAAAGAAGCTGGGCGGTGAAGTAGCCTGTTCCAAGCCGGTAGCCACAGATAAGAAATGGCTGTCAGAGGAAAGGATTATTGGGTTGTCGGGCAAAAAATGCAAGCCCCAGCTGGCCGTATTATTGGGGATATCCGGACAGGTTCAGTTTAACGTAGGCATCCGTGACGCCAAAACCATAGTAGCCGTTAACAGCGATGAAAACGCCAGCATAAACCAGATGGCCGATTATATTATCACCGCTGATCTGCATGATGTAGTGGCGGAAATGAACAAGAAACTGGGATAAAAAACACTTCGTTCAGGATGACAAGGAAAGTTACTTTC
>JAQUGU010000209.1 GCA_028683995.1 Syntrophomonadaceae bacterium
CTCCTGGTACCCCGGAAGAGCCCACGGCCAGTATCACATGGAACAATGACTGGGATGCTGAGGCTAATGGGGGTTTAGGTGCTACTGTTCCGGAATCCGGTAAAAACAAAGTTTACGACCAGTACGGCAATGAATATACACCGGTAGCGGCTACATTTGATGGTACCTCCTGGAATTATAAAGATAATTACGAATCTGCCAAAATTCTGGTAGATATAAAAGGACATATATATACCAGCGATGGCAAATATAAATATGTGGAATTGGAAAACAAGGAAATTGATATGGAAACTGCCCGCAATCAGCAAATATTTAAAATAAATGCCTCCGATATCGGTGATCCTGATTTTACCGAAGACCTGATCATTTGGAATAATGGTACTGATACCCTGGGGGGAATTAGCCTGGCTACTCCGGAAATAGCGGTGGGGGATAAGACGGTAATATCTTTATCGGCCCGGGGTGCAGCAGATTCTCGCAGTGTAGATATAGGCTACACCTTTACTGATATTAAGGGTATCCAAACTGGCAGCGGGGGACACAACTTCGTTTTTTCCAGTAACACCATGGATAACAAAATCAACCAGTTTAATTTCTTCACCCTGGATAAAGAAACAGGTCTGCATTACGATGGCAATATTAGTCTGGAAATGGCAACAGTACAATCTTCGCCCGAAGGAGCTGTCCAATTTAATTATCAGGCCGGCTTATTTGGCTATGTGGCCGATTTAACTCGAAGAATCGAAGTTGGTAAACTACCACAGGTAGGAAATGAAATGGCTGGAAATGATGAGCGCATGCAGGAACTGCTTTTTTACCGTTCTACAATTGGTGCTCGTATTAATCGTTTGGAACTGCAACAAAACCGTTTGGAATATAATCAGGAATCGTTTATTGGTTTACTGGCTAATAACGAGAGTGCTAACGAAGCCGAAACTATACTTAACCTTAAACTTCAGGAAAACGTCTACCGCTCCTCCTTAGCCGCCGGCGCTCGCATAATAATGCCCACCCTGGTCGACTTTCTGCGGTAGAGGGGAAAACGATAGACACTGAAAAACACTGAATTTTATGAATTACACTGATTATAATTAAGCTAAAGGTATAAAAGTAGGGTTACTAATCAACTTTGGTGAACAGCTCATGGTTAAGAGAAAAGTATTTTAAAAAAATCAGCTACCCTAATAGCGACCGCAGGGAGCATCAGTGTGCCCTTTGGGTATGTTATTCATAGTTCTCAGTGTATTCAGTGTCTATAATATCCGCGAAATCCGCGTGAATTAACCTGGCAGGTGAGAGGTATGGACCTACGTATTATCCAGCAGCCGGCGCTGGTAGGACTTAATATCCATAAGCCGGCTATAAAACTTAATACCACTCAACCCTATCTGGATATAAAAACTACTCCGGTTTCTTTGCAGATAGATAACCCGCCCGCCAAACTGGAGATAGACTGGATCCAGTGCCGGGCTGATATGGGATTAAAGACTCCCCCGGCAGTATGCCGGGATAATGCCCAGTTGTCCTTATCCCAGGGTTTAGAAGCCATAGGTACAATAGCTGCTGAGGGGGACACCCTTGGACGCATAGAAGCCCCGACCAGTGTGGAGCAATTAGTAGCATCCCGTTTGCAGGCAGAATCTGAAGTAGACTACAACATCACCTTAATGCCCGAACACCCGCCTCAGGTAAATGTAGAAACTAATGGAGTTGAGGTTACCCTGGAACCGCAGGAGGTTAACTGTAACTTGCAGCGGGGAATATTAGAAAACAAAACCGCCTGGGCCAAAGTAGACATGTACCTCCTACAAAAACCTTCCATCAACGTGGAATGGATAGGAAGCTACTACGACGCCATCGCGTGAGACAATTCACGCGGATTACGCAGATTAATTATGATTAACGCGGTTTTATATTATGAACTCAACTTTCTGAAATGTCATTGCTATGAAAACGTGCGTTTTTGTCATTGCGAGCGCAGCGCGGCAATCTATTCGATCAGTCCGCATGCTTTATAATATATTGTTTACCATTATAAAATCCGCGGAAACCCCTTAAATCCGCGAGATCCGCGTGAAGTTTAAAAAGGAGATGCCTTATGAAGCTTAATACCCCTTTGCTGGGAGAATTGGAATATCAAAAAGAAGATATCATCACCTTCGCCGTTGGTCTGCCCGGCCTGGAAGGCGATAGAGAGTTCCTGATACTGGCGATGGAAGAGGGCAGCCCCCTCTACTACCTGCAGTCTCTGAACAATACCACGGTCTGCCTTATCCTGGCGCAGCCCTTCGTCTTTTTCCCGAACTACAGTATAGAAGTTGGGGAAGAGGAGCTTAAGAGTTTGGATTGCGAAACTGGGCGGGAGGATTTGGCTGTATATGTGGTTTTAACCATCCCTGAGGATTTTAAGCAGAGCACCGCCAACCTGCTAGCCCCGATTATTGTCAACAGTAAAAACAAAAAAGCCCTGCAGTTTATTACCCAAAATTCCGATTATAATACCAGGCACAATATTTTTCCTCCAGAGCAGTGCAAGGCCGCTGCCGTTCAGGAGGGTTAAATATGCTGGTATTGAGCCGTAAAAAAGGAGAAAGCATAGTCATAGGAGATAACATAGAAATCAGCATTATAGATATCCAGGGGGACACCATCCGCATAGGCATCAACGCCCCCCGGGAAGTACAAATATACCGTAAAGAACTCTATGAAGAAATAAGAGCCGAAAACCTGAAAGCCACCGCTAGTATCGACCACCTGCAAGAAAAACTGGCGCAGCTGAAAAAATACAAACCAGAAGAATAAAAATTAAATAGAATCCGCGGAAATCCTAACCAATCCGCGAAATCCGCGTGAATTTACCCAAAAAGGAGGGGGATTATTCATGACAGCATCAGACCTGCGTATAGGTGGCCTGGCCAGTGGTATAGATACCCAGGCCATGATAGATAAACTACTAGCCGGCGAGAAACGCAAAGTTAATCTGCAGTACCAGCAAAAGCAAATACTGGAATGGAAACGGGATGACTTCCGCACCGTTAACACCAAACTGGCAGCATTAAAAAACAGCCTGCTAGACCTTAAGCTGGATAGTACCTTTAACGGCAAAACGGTCAAGAGCTCTGATGAAACTATTATGACTGCTACTGCCAGAACTGACGCTATACCCGGCGCTTATAACGTAAAAGTGAAACAACTGGCCAGCCGGGTTACCATGAGCAGCCAGGCAGCCCTGGGCTCCAATGATGACAAGTCTACCATAGCCAAACAATTTGGTCTCTCCGATGATACCGAGATTAACTTCACCTTAAAAGGCAGCAGTGGCGAGATACCCTTTTCCTTTAAGGCCAGCAGCTGTTCTCTAAACGACCTGGCACGCATCATAAATGATGAGAATATGGGGATTAGAGCCAGC